>NZ_VPAN01000021.1:0-51848 GCF_013419225.1 Acinetobacter sp. YH12097
TTCCTAAGCATTACTCACCCGTCCGCCGCTAGAAATCGGTAGCAAGCTACCTATTCCCGCTCGACTTGCATGTGTTAAGCCTGCCGCCAGCGTTCAATCTGAGCCATGATCAAACTCTTCAGTTTAAAATCAATAGTACCTTAAAGGGTACCAATCTTGGCTCATCAATTACTGACAAAAATTTGCTCAAATAAACTTCGAGTAATTTCTACCATTAATCAATGAAAATAATTTCGATCGATCAATCAGTAAAAATCCACACAAGTTATTCTTCATAATCTCTTAATGATCTTCTTAATGCTTCGTCAGCAAATAAGAAAACAACATCAAACAACTCAAAACCTTATGTTTATCGCTGTCTGCGTTGGTATGCAGCGTATTCTATAGAGTTTCAAAACAAACACAAGCCCCTATCACAGAAATTTCTACGATATTGCGCTTGAGTGTTTATTTTTTAAACTAAAAGCAATTTATTGCTTATTTAAAGATCAATATATCCGTATATTTTGCCTTATGAAAGACGAATTTTATAATTCTTGGTGATTTTTATATTCTTCAATCTAAAAAGCCCGTAATTCAACGGACTTTTCAAATAACACGGATTTTAAGAAAACCAATGAAGTTACGAAAGTGACTTTAGTTTGCTTGCTCAGCCAACCAACTCATGAATTTTTGACGTTCAGCCTTACTAGCCTTCTGCCAAAGCTGAATTAATTGTTGATCTGCTCCATTTTGATGAACAGCCACATTTTTTGGAGTAGCTACAGGAGATACTACGTTCGTTGGCTTTACTGTTACGGATTGTGCATAAACAGGTGCTGGTTGATTTTCTGGCACAGCTTCTTTCTTCGTAAAATCTACAGCATTACCCAAAACACCATTAGAGAAAATCGTTTTTTGTTCTTTCTTTGCCCCTGCTTGCTGCACAAGCAATTGATTAGATTTGTCATACAACCCAAATATCGGTTGGTCTTTATATTTTTGCGCTGCATCAAAATCTTTTGGTGCATTGACTAGAGCCAAACGATACTCTTGACCATCAATTAGTGCTGGAGTACGAATAGCCGCAACACCTGACTTTAAAATATCATGGGAATTATCAGCATGTTGAAAAAATTCGCTATAACGTACTGTTAATAGGTTTTCACCTGCATCTAGCTTATATTTCTCGGTAGATCTAAATAAACCACCGGTAACTTCTTGATCATTAACTGCAACTATTTTAATTTCTTCCGGAACAGTCAAAGTTACAGCTGCAAATCCGGCACTACTTAACATCAGCGCTGCAGCAGCAACAGTTAATCTTAAAGTCATCATTATCACTCTTTATCAATTATTTAGTTTCGATTGCACTATGCAATGCATATGTGACAATCTTATGACATCTAACAATCACTGTATATTTAGTTTCAAGTCATTATTTAGATATTCATTCAAGAATTTTACATATAAAAAAAGGATGCTTAAAGCATCCCTTTTTAATTCATCACACCATCATTACTTGAATGTTTTGAATCGCTCTTCATCTGCAATAAAGGTTTTTTCACCTGCAGGCGCTTCAATCGAACCGAAAACAAGTTGTGCACGTAGTTTCCATTGATCTGGCACATCAAATGCCGCAGCTGTTTCAGCATCAACAATTGGATTGTAATGTTGTAATGACGCACCAATATTTTTTTCAGCCAAAGCCGTCCAAGTAGCAAATTGAGCAATCGCCGTTGAGTGTTCAGACCATACTGGGAAATTATCTGCATAAAGTGCAAATTGTTCTTGGAGTGCTTTTACTACAGCCTGATCTTCATAAAATAATGCTGTACCAAAACCTGCTGCAAAACTATTAATCTTGCCATTGGTTCCTTCAAATGCATCTGCAGGTACAATTTTACGTAAAGTTTCACGTACGATATTCCAGAATTTTTGATGTGCATCACCAAACAGAATAACGACACGAGACGTTTGAGAGTTAAATGATGACGGACTTAAACGTACTGCATTTTTAATGGTTTGCTCAATTTCATCTTGCGATAAAGTAACGTTATTACCAATAGAATAGATTGTGCGACGTTGTTCGATTTGATTCAAGAATGACATTACAAGACCTCTTTTTATTTTCAATTAGCTGACTAAGTTGAGATTTATAATAGGTGATGTTTTTAACAGTTGCATGACTATATTTACAACATTGTGTCTTATTTCTAGAACAATCAGTTGCAAGCATCTAAATACCTACAACCCACTTACATTCAAATATTGGTTCACAGTCTTTAGGACAGCAGAAATCAAAGCAACCTACAGAACATAGAAATTACTCATAAATTCTAAACTGATCTTGATCTTCTGGTTCTAAACGTTCAGGCGCTTGACCTTCAATTGAACCAAAGACCAACTGCGCACGTAGCAGCCATTGTTTTGAAATATTAAAGTGTTCGGCAACGGCATAATCAATGTGTGGATTATAGTGTTGTAAACATGCGCCTAAACCTGCATCTGCGATCGAAGTCCATACTGCGAATTGCGCCATACCTGACGTTTGCTCCGACCACACTGGAAAATCTTCTGCACTTAATGGCACTTTCTTTTGTAATTGTTGAATCACAGCTTGATCTTCATAGAAAAGCACAGTTCCCAGGCCAGCTGCACACTGATCTATTTTGAGCGCCACACCTTCAAAAATATAACTCGCAACATTCTTGCGTTGTACGTCTTTTACAATGTCCCAAAATTTTTGATGAGATTCGCCAAATAAAACTACAATACGTGTGCTTTGCGAATTATATGCAGATGGACAACTTCTTACGGATTCTTGAATCAGTTCCGCCAAATAAGCCTGACTGTAATGCACCTTTTTTCCAAGCTCATAAATACTTCGACGTTTCTTTAGTTGGTCGACAAATGACGCTTCTACTTCTTGTTCGGTAGTTTTCTTTTTTAATTTAAAATCTTTAGTGATATCCGCAGTCAATACATGACCAATTTTATCGAGTAACGCCACCCTAAACACCCCAAAGCAATTTTTATATATAACAACAATTCCTTACTTATTCTAAGGGTATATCAGGCTAAATTTTGACTATGATTTATTCACATGTTGCTTTTTAAATCAATCAGTAAGTTCAAAAACAAAAAACTCCGCATTTTGCGGAGTTTATGTGACATTTAACGCAATTTATTTATCAGTTTCAAATAATGCTGCGACAAATGATTTTGCTGAGAATGGACGCAAGTCATCAATTTTCTCACCTACACCAATAAAACGAATTGGCACATGGGTACGGCTTGCAATATTAAATAACACACCACCTTTCGCAGTACCATCCAGTTTAGTAATGGTTAGACCTGTAAGCCCTACTGCCTCGTCAAACATTTCAACTTGGTTAATGGCATTTTGACCTGTACCTGCATCAACAACCAACATCACTTCATGTGGAGCTGTAGCGTCAATTTTTTGCATTACACGTTTTACTTTAGACAACTCTTGCATGAGGTGTCCTTTGTTGTGTAAACGACCTGCGGTGTCTGCAATCAGCACGTCTACGCCTTTTGCACGAGCACTTTCGAATGCATCAAAAATAACTGAAGCAGAATCTGCACCATGACCTTGCGCCACAACTGCAATATTATTGCGTTCGCCCCAAATTTGTAATTGCTCTGTTGCTGCTGCACGGAATGTATCACCAGCAGCCAACATTACTTTTTTACCTTCACCTTGTAAGCGTTTTGCTAATTTACCAATCGTGGTGGTTTTACCCACACCATTTACACCAACAACCAAAATCACATACGGATTTTTATTGCTGTCGATATGTAGCGGTTTAACACGTGGTGCAAGTAATGCCACAAGTTCTTCTTGAAGCGCTTTATATAAAGAATGTGAATAGATTAAATCGCCACGTTCAGTACGTTCAGTTAAGTTCGCAATAATCGTTTTAGTTGCATCGACACCAATATCAGCAACCAAAAGTTGCTCTTCAACTTCCTCTAAAAGCTCATCGTCAATTTCCTTCCCACCGATCAGGATATTCACCATGCCGTCTGCCAAGTTCTTACGTGACTTTGCTAGACCTTCTTTCATTCGACTAAAGAAGCCGCCTTTCGCCTTCGAGTCTTCAGTTTCTGACTCTGTTTCTTGTAATGGTGCAGCAACGTCTTGCTGTACTTTCGGTGTCTCGATAATCGGCACATTTACCGCAGGTAAACTCGGTAGCGTAACATCGTCATCACCGATATCAGCATCAATCAAAAATTTATTCTGCCCATGAGATTGCTGTTGCATGCCGAATCCTTGAAAAGCACTGCGTTAAAAAAACCGATTCTATCATAAGTTATCTTAAATTGAGTCGATACACGCCTGTCAGAGCGAAGCACACTAAAAAACAACATGTTGAACTTGCAATCAAAATTAACTTTAGGAAAACTAGATAGCTATAAAATGCATTTTAATGGATTCCTTTGTGTCCCATAAAAACAGATTTTCTCCTTGTCTTTTTAAAACTTTATTTCGCTCTGCGCTTCCTATCTGTGTCATTAGCAGTTGCCTTTGGTCAGCAACTCATCTACATGCAGACACACGTACCCAATTAACGCGTAGCACCTTTGAAACCACGCTTAAAAATGGTTTAAAGGTCATTATTCGTGAAGACCACCGTGCGCCGATGGTAATGACTCATATTTGGTATCGTGTTGGCAGTAGTGATGAGTCGGGCAATCTATTAGGGATCTCTCATGCACTCGAACATATGATGTTTAAAGGAACCACCAAAGTTCCTAATGATGAATTTACACGTCTCAGCCGTATCTATGGCGGCAGTATTAACGCTGCAACCTTTACCAATTACACCAATTATTATCAGTTGTATCCAAAAGCCTATTTCCCTATGGCGCTGGAGCTCGAAGCGGATCGTATGAGTAATTTACGATTACAACAACAAGATTTCGACCCTGAAATTAAAGTGGTTATGGAAGAACGCAGACAGCGCACAGATGATAACCCTCGTTCTTTGGCTTATGAACGTTTCAAATGGATCTCTTATCCGACCAGTCATTATCGCCAACCCGTCATTGGGCATATGAAAAATCTGCAAAACATCAAATTGGCAGATTTAAAACAATGGTATAAAGATTGGTATACCCCGAATAACGCCATTTTGGTGATTGTTGGTGATGTCGATGCCGAAGCAGCCATTCGTCAAGTTCAAAAATACTTTGGTGATATTCCATCACGCAAAACACCTGATCGTAATGATGTGATGGAATTCGAACGTGTGGGCTATCGTCACATGGAACTAAATTTGCCCGTACAAGTGCCTAATTTGTATATGGCGTGGAATGTACGCTCACTGGCTACCGCAAAAAACCCACAAGATGCTTATGCTCTCAATATTATTCGCAACATTTTAGATAGTGGTATTTCATCGCGCCTACAAGACAAACTGGTACGCGATAAAAAATTACTCACCGCTGTAAGTGTTTCTTATGATCCATACAATCGTGGTGATAGCTTGTTTACCATTTCAGCACTCCCTGCCGATGGCGTCAAAATGGAACAAGCTCAAAAAGCCATACAAGATGAAATCGAAATATTAAAAACAGAATTAGTCAAAACACCTGAAGTTGAACGTATCACCACACGTTTTGTCTCCAATTTAGTCTATAACCAAGATGACATCAGCAGCCAAGCCAAGACTATCGGTAACTTAGAAGTCAATGGACTCAGTTTCAGGCTAATGGATGAATTACCTAAATTATATGAAAACGTCAGCGCACAAGATATTCAACGTGTCGCCAATGCGTATTTTGTCCGAGAAAATTTAAGCACCATGTATCTGCTTCCGGAACAGACGGAGGTTCCAACAACCTCAAATAAAGCAGATCAAACTACAAAACCGGCTCAAACGGAAGTTGTTATTCCAGAGCAACAAACCAGCTCAACCCAAAACACAGAAAGCGTCTTGTAAGGATTAGTGATGACTATTACGAAAATTTTATCTCTAAGCTTACTCACTGCGTTTGGCTCACTCCTCCATGCAGAAACTTATACGGAAAATGTTCCTGACCTCAACGATAACCCGAGCCAATTACAATCTATCCCCATGCTGCAAAGTTTAAAGAATTTACAGATTGATAAAGACTACCGTGCTCCACTTGTTCAAGTGCTGAAAAACCGAAATGGTGTGAATAGCCTGTTTGTTGAATCGCAAGATCTACCCATGGTGGATATTCAACTGACCTTTAATGCAGGTTCTGCTCGTGATGAAGAAGTCGGAAAAGGCTTGTATGGTGTTGCCAACATGGCTGCACGTTTAATCGATGAAGGCACAGAAAAATACAATGCAACGCAAATTGCCTCGGTTTTTGACCAAACAGGTGCTCAATTTAGCGTGCAAGCACATCGAGATATGTTTGTCGTTCGGTTACGCGTATTGTCAGACCCTAAAAAATTAGAACCTGCTTTAAGTATGATGATGGACGTGATTAAAAATGCGACTTTTAAAACCTCTAGTCTAAACTTAGCTCTCAGTAATAACCAAGCTGGTCAGAAGCAACTCCAAGAAAGCCCAAGTCGCTTAATGAATATTCGTTTCTATCGGGCTGTATACGGCACACATCCTTATGCAGAACCGATTACGGGAACCAATGGCAGTATCAAAAAAATAACACCAGACATTTTAAAGAAGTTTCGTGATCAATTTTTAGTTGCTCAAAACATGAATATTGCCATTACAGGTAAACTCAGCAAAAAAGAAGCGCAAAACCTAGCAGAACGTATTTCTGGAAACTTAAACCAAGGTGAAAAAGCCAAAGCGCTTGCACAACCAGAAGAAAAACAAGGCTTTGATATTATCCATCTTCCCTACAATTCCACCCAAGCCAACGTCATATTTGGACATTTAGGCACCACACGCGATAACAAAGATCGATTAGCCTTAGAAGTAGCCAATCGAATGTTTGGCGGTGGTGGTTTTAACTCGGTCCTCATGCAAGAGCTTCGTGTTAAACGTGGTTATACTTATGGTGCCTATAGTGCATTTAGCTTTAGCCAAGCACCCGGAATCTTTAGTTTTAGCTATGGAACACGTCAAGATCAGCTTATAGATAGTATTCGAGTGGCACATAAGGCTTTTAATGATTTTGTCAAAATGCCTATTGATCAAAAACAAATGGAAGAAACCAAAGCCGGTATGCTGCGTGCTTTTCCAAATAATTACAGCAGTAATGCAACGATCAATGCACAGCTTGGTCTATTGGGCTTTTATCAACAAGACCCAGATTATTTGACCCAGTACCCTAAATTACTGGAAAAAATAACTGTAGCTGATGTACAAAATGCGGTTCGTACCTATATGCACCCTGAAAATATGACGGTGATTGTGGTCAGTAAAACCTTAGATAAAAATGAAGTACAGCAGATATTGGAGGAGAATGTACAAGCAGCTCCAACCAAGATAATCCCTGCGACTAAGGCTGTTCCTCTGCCAAAGCCGGAAGTTGATGTGCCCGCACAGACTCCATCTGATAAGCATGCATCAATTTAAGATAAGCACCAACGCGAATGTGATCTTGCTGTCTCAGCAGCATCGCCATTTCCTGAGTTTCAGGATAACTTTGCTGCAACGCAAGTCGTGACACGTTTTGGTATTGCTGTACAGAAATTGGACGATATAAGGCAATCACAGCCAATACCAAAATCACCACGATCATGACTGAAACAAAGATATTATAAATTTGCTCTAGCTGTATTTTAGATTTGAATTGAATAATTTTTTCTAAATCAATAGTCATACACTACCTCAGGTTCAAAGTAGTGTATGGCTGACGTTCAAGAAGTTCAAGTCACAGCGCTTAAAACTGCATCAGTCCCCTGTTTCAGTCTGTGAGTTAGCTAAACAATTTAATGAATAATGGTACGTATCACCGCAAAATAAAGTATCAATGCAATAATCGCCAAAACGATAAATACTGCAAAAATACTCATGCCACCTTCTGCATGCGCTGGATGTAAATCGTCATCATCGGCGATTTTGAGTAATTCGCCATTGTATGCATTGTAAAATTCTAAGCGCTGTCCCTTATCTAAATCCCGCGTGAAATCATATACACGTTTGCGCTGTGCCAAACCAAAATCTCCTAAATGAATCTCCTGATGAAAAATTGCGTCATCAAGATTGCGACGATGTAGATGTGCCAACTCCACAATTTGCGCTAATGTCGGAGGATAATCTAAAGTTAAACCGTCTAAAACTTTTGTCATTTTACTTCTCCTTATTATCTACAACTTCTTATGTTAGTATTTTACCCATGAAAACAATTGTTCATTGTTTAATCATGTAAACTATAGCAAATTAGAAATATTTACGTGAATAGTTGACAATTCAAGATAATTGTAATATTAGTTTAATAATACTTAGTTAAATTAGTTAATAGGGCTAAAGAATGGGCCCTTAATGATCATAATTAGAATAAGGAGTTAAATATGATTCAACAATTCTCTCAACATGAACTCGAACATGTATACGCAAATGCGGTAAACACAATTCAATCTCAAATGAACTTCAGCGATGCAGTTCATGAATTGGAAGATGCAGCTCGTGCTGGACATGGTAAAGCAGCGTTATTTTTGGCTGAACTTTATTATCAAGGCTTCCGCGTAGAACGTGACTCACTCAAAGCGCAATATTGGCAGAACATGGCAACCTTGCAAGCATAACAAAACGTCACTAAGGTGGCGTTTTTTACACCCTTCAACTTTTAACTACATAAATTCTTACAATCAAGTTCAAAGCTTACACAGCTTTTTCATAAGAATTTCCTACAATAGGAGCAACATCAACTACACGCTGCATATGATGTCTAAATTAAAGCAATATAAACCTATTCCAAAAGATTTATTTTTCAAAATTAGTATTTTAAAAACCATGATGTACTGTGGAGTCCTTTGGGGTCTCTACCACCAACAAGGTTGGGCAATGACCAGCGATCAAGATCATATTATCTTCCCGTTTTGGCTAAATGGCATTCAAGCGCATAAATATGCCAAAAAGCATTGGCCCAACTACACTCCACGACGCATTACACCAGAAGATTTTGAGGCATCGCTATTACCAACATTGACACGCCTTAAAGTTATCCCTGCGTTGCATAGCTCAAGTCACATTCGTCTCAAGCTCACAACATCACAAATGCGTTTATTCTTTTTTAACCAAGATAAGATTCAAATGGCATAAAACCCTCAGTGCATGTTTGACCTCTGCATGCACTGAAAAGTATTTGCTTTTTTCAAATTTCGCGCTAATTTAAATTAAACAAAAACTACTATAAAGGAATGAAAATATGACTACAGTTGCCCAAGTACTTAAAGACAAAGCTTATCAAGAAATTTACACCATCACCCCAGATGCGACTGTACTCGAAGCCATTTCCCTGATGGCACAAAAAGGCATTGGTGCCCTCGTTGTGACCCATGAAGGCACAGTTGTTGGGATTTTGTCTGAGCGTGATTACACACGTAAAATCGCACTCATGGAAAGAACCTCTTTCGATACCTCTGTCAGCGAAATTATGACGGGTAGTGTCATCACCGTGACAAGTGCCGCGACTGTCGAAGAATGTTTAGAACTTATGACAGATCGCCATTTACGTCATTTACCTGTCGTTGAGGAACAGAAATTAACCGGCTTAATCTCCATCGGCGACCTTGTAAAAGCAGCAATGGATGATCAACGCAAACTGATCGAACAACTTCAACAATATATTTCAGGCTAAACTCAATAATTCCCCCTTAACAAGCTTTAAGGGGGGAATTCTAAAAATCAATAATTTAATATAATTCAAAATTTGTAATGACATACACATTACAAATTAATTACTTTTCTCAATTTCCTTCTTATGCTTAAACCCGCTTTAGATAAATTAGACCAACTAGATGCCATCATTTTAGAATTAGAACGCTTAATGTTATCGATGAAAGACGATGAACTGCTGCAATACCACCGATGTACGATCAATTTAGAGATTGCTTCTGCTGTCGCTGAAATTTTAGATGCAAAGGCAATTATTTATGCGCTACATCCTGAGTTAATTCCAATTACATCAAGCGTTAACCACACTATATATAAAAATTATGTCAAAAAAAATATCCCAGTTAAAAACTGGGATACTTCGAATATAGATCGGGCTATACAACTGCAAAAGATTTTTGCACCATCAACAGATGATGAGCAACTTAGTCTTTTTTAATGGCAGTAATTAATTTAAACCTAATTTTTCAGCCACATAGTCTGAGTCTTTATCGCCCCGGCCTGAAACGTTAACAACAATCTTCACATCTTTGGCAAGTTTTGATGCTTCACGAATTGCCCATGCAACCGCATGTGAACTTTCTAGTGCAGGCACAATACCTTCTACACGTGAAAGCGTCATGAATGCATCTAAACATTCTTGGTCTGTCGCTGTTGTATATTCAACACGGCCTAGGTCTTTTAACAAGCTATGTTGTGGCCCCACTCCAGGATAATCCAAACCTGATGCAATTGAATGCACTGGTAATGGCTCACCCTGTTCATCTTCAAGGACATAACATGCCATACCATGAATTTGACTTGGTTTACCCAATGTCAACGTCGCAGAGTGCATATTGGTATCTAAACCATGGCCTGCAGGCTCCACACCCACAAGTTTTACATCTGTATCATTGAGGAATGCTGTAAATGCACCAACGGCATTTGAACCACCACCCACGCATGCAACCACATAGTCAGGATTTGCACCAAATCGATCATTGGCTTGAACTTTAATTTCATCACCAATAATTGACTGGAAGTCACGGACCATTTTCGGGAATGGATGTGGGCCAACCACTGAACCAATCGCATAAATAAAATTGGTTGGATCTTTTAAATATTCTTCAAAAGCGCTATCTACTGCATCTTTGAGCGTAGCTGTACCACGTGTAACAGAGATCAGGTTGGCACCTAAAATCTTCATTTTCACCACGTTTGGATGTTCTTTTTCAATATCCACTTGCCCCATGTGAATTTCACATGGAATACCTACCAAGGCACAAGCCGTTGCCAATGCTACACCATGCTGACCCGCGCCAGTTTCAGCAATCACTTTGGTTTTACCCATGTATTTTGCTAACAAAGCTTCGCCAAGGCAGTGGTTAATTTTATGCGCACCGGTATGGTTGAGGTCTTCACGCTTTAGGTAGATTTGTGCGCCACCTAATTTGTCAGACAAGCGCTTTGCATAAAACAATGGACTAGGACGTCCAACATAGTGTGCAAACAACTCTTTCAATTCATTTTGAAATTCTTCTGTATGACGAATTTGCTCATAAGCAACATTAATGTCATCCATTGCCTGTTTTAAATCTGGTGGAATGAACTGCCCACCGTATTCACCGAAGAAACCTTCTTCATTAGGTAATGCGATACCATTAATTTGATGATCCATCATATTTCCTTCATGTTGTATGCAAAACAAAGACTTTTAAATACTATCCAATTTTGAAAATAAGAAACAATGCAAAATTGGAGTAAGTAATATAAACATCATTGATAAGAAAAAGTAGCGTTTTTAAAGCTTTAGCGCGCTAAATATTTCGTCATATCTTCCACACCTTTGAGGGTCATCGGGAACATATGATCTTCAAAGATTTGTTTAATCGCAGCAATGGTCTGGGTGTAATGCCAATAACTTTCTTCTTCTGGATTTAACCACGCTGTTTTATCAAAATGATTGCGTAAGCGCTGTAACCACACCTGACCAGCTTCATCATTCATATACTCCACAGATCCACCTGCCGAGTTCAACTCATATGGTGCCATACTCGCATCACCGACAACGATGACACGGTAATCTCGACCATAGGTGTTGAATAGATCCCATGTATTCATACGCGTGCTTGAACGGCGAATATTGTCTTTCCATACATAATCATATAAACAGTTATGAAAATAGAAATACTCTAAAGTTTTAAATTCCGTTTTTGCAGCGGTAAAGAGCTTCTCACATTGGGCAATATGTGAATCCATCGAGCCCCCAACATCAAAAAGCATCAAGACTTTAATGCGGTTACGTCGTTCTGGAACCAACTGCACATCCAAAATACCCTGTTTGGCAGTTTCACGAATGGTTCCGTCGATATCCAGCTCTTCTGCTGCACCTTGACGGGCAAATTTACGCAAACGACGCAAAGCCATCTGCATCTGACGACTGCCGAGAATCTGCTCATCATCTAGGTTTCGGTATTGACGTTGTTCCCACACTTTCACCGCAGATCGTTTACGACCAGGCCCACCAATACGCACGCCTTCAGGATGGTCGCCATAGGCACCAAACGGCGACGTACCACCCGTCCCAATCATCCGATTACCACCCTGATGCTTTTTATGCTGCTCGCGCAAACGCTCTTCGAGCATTTTCATCAGTTCTTCTAAGGAACCAGCTTTTTTTAATTCTTCTCGTTGTTCTGGTGTTAGATGCTTTTCGATGAGCTCAAGGTCAAACCAATCTTTTGGCAGTTTATGTACCTGATTTAATAGCTCATCCAAATCAAAGGTAGCAATACCGTCAAAATAGTCCTTCATTGCACGGTCGAACTTATCAAAGTAACGTTCATCTTTGACCATGACGGTTTTTGCAAGCTGATAAAATTCATTTTGATCTGCAAAGACCAGCCCTGCTGCCACTGCTTGGTTCAAGTCAATCAATTCACGAGTTGAAACAGGAACACCGTATTTTCGAAGGGTATAAAACAATCGCACAAACATAGGCGAATAAAATCCAATAAAAATTAAATATCAGGAGGTCAAATCCAGTGTGAATGCATGTGATCTTGTTATTTCATCTGCAACTGAGTCTTGCCTTTACATCCACCATTATGAAAAATTGATCCTTACAAGTAAAGCCAAAAGCTTTTACTGCGTGTTCATATACGTTGCCCTACTACCCAAAGAAACACATACAGCATGATTTATTCGCAAGTCGCATTTCTTTCTTTAAGTGATTTTTTAAGAGTTTCATATTTGTGCTGAACATTGAGGCGATCTTGCTGCAACTGTTCAATAGATACGATTTTATGAAAACCTTGATGGTTTCTATAGCGGTTAAAATCGCTTAGGTTCAAGATCACAAAATCATAGTATTTCAGCTCGAGTACAGTTGCAGCACAGGTCTTTTGTTGAATGGCTGTGTGAGTTTCGGGATGATCCGATTGATCGATGAGTTTTTCTTTAAGTTGATGTTCTGAAACTTGCGCCCAATACGCATCTTGAAGTAACTGTTGATGCTGCTGTTCAAACTGAGCATCATCCATCGCATAGCTAAAACTAGAAAAATAAAAACTCGCAACCAACAAGAGTGCTGCCGACTTAAACCTCCTAGGTACAGCTAAATGTACACGTGATACGTATGCGCTTGTCTGCATAATTCACCTTTATATTTTTTAATGCTCAAAATAAAAGCCGGATAACCGGCTTTTAAATCTTTTATAGAATTGATATCAATTAACGACGTGACATAAATGCTAGACGCTCAAGCAATTGCACATCTTGTTCATTCTTAATCAAGGCACCATAAAGCGGTGGAATTGATTTTGATTTATCTGTGTTGCGTAAAATATCTTCTGGCATATCATCCGCCATCAGCAAACTCAACCAATCAATCAACTCAGAAGTTGAAGGCGGCTTCTTTAAACCCGGAACTTGACGTAATTTAAAGAAGATTTGTAGTGCTTCAGAAACCAAGGTATTTGAAATATTTTCAAAATGCACATCGATGATTGCACGCATAGTTGCTTCGTCCGGGAATTCAATATAATGGAAGAAACAACGACGCAAAAAGGCATCTGGAAGTTCTTTTTCATTATTTGAAGTAATGATCACGATTGGACGTTGTGTTGCCGTAATCGTTTCACCTGTCTCGTACACAAAGAATGACATTTTATCGAGTTCGTGTAGCAAATCATTAGGGAATTCGATATCTGCTTTATCAATTTCATCGATTAAAAGTACACAACGTTCTTCACTAGTGAATGCTTCCCAAAGTTTACCTGGCTTAATATAGTTTTTGATGTCATAAACACGGTCATCGCCCAACTGACTATCACGCAGACGAGATACGGCGTCGTACTCGTACAAACCTTGTTGAGCCTTGGTCGTCGATTTAATATGCCAAGTAATGAGCTTAAGGCCTAAACTTTCAGCCACTTGTTCGGCTAAAAGTGTTTTACCTGTCCCCGGCTCACCTTTAACCAAAAGTGGCTTTTGCAATGAACGTGCAGCTTTTACTGCAAGTTTTAAGCTATCGGTCGCAATATATTGATCTGTACCAGTAAATTGTTGAGTTTCAACAGACATGACATAACCTTATTTTTTTATTTAAAGCGGTGAAATTTTCTTGTTTACAACGTGCTGTGGTTTCGCTGCATTGTATTTTGTCCAAAAATATCCAAGGACTAAACCAATACCCACCACAAAGAGAATCAGCGATAGATTCAACCAAACCAATGGCAGATCTTTTGTTAATACACCAAAAATCAAACCAAAAATCGCAGGTGCGATCGCTGCATTTGAACCTTCAGAAACGGTTGGTGTTAATAAAATAGCAAATACGATAAGCCAACCAATGGCACCGATCGTTTTGGGTAAGCGCTTCATCAGCCCATACCAACACAACAAAGCAATTACAGCCCCACCTAGGTAAACCGTAATTGCAATACTGCTTTCAGGAATTGAGTCCAATACCGATACTACACCATTCATTTTCACAACTCCTGAATTAACTTAAGCGCCGCGCAAGCCTTCTGGCTCAACTGCATTTGGGTCAATTAAACCTTCTGGAGGCATTTGAATAAAGAACCCTTTTGTTTCAATTGAATCTAATACATGCAATACGTTCACACGTGCAAGTTTGCGTGATTCACTGAGTTCTAGATCCATGACAAATGTGGCACGACCAAATGCTGTACGTAAAGCATCAGGCATTACTGCAAGCGGATCTGTCGCTTCAGTTTCGTTTTCATTAACTTCAGGACGAGCAATATAAAGATACATTTCATCTTTTTTGCTCGATTTGTAGATAGAACAGTACATAATTGAATCAATACTCATTAAACGCAAGGCAAAGGATACATCAAAAAAAAGACTGATACATTAGTGTTTATTAACGCATCAGTCGTGAATTTGTATAAGTGATAGTTCTTTAATCAATCAGAACTTATTCCAACACTTTCATTTGACCAGAAAGATAACTTTCATCGGCATGCAGCACTTCAATTAAAGGCTTCGTCAGCAAATCATAGCGCCAGCCCAATAGATAGCTCGGTAAATCCTGTTCATCATTATGAAATACCACATGCTGATACAAGGCATTTAACCATTTTTTGCGCATTAAAACTTCTTTAGGCACAGAGGTTTCTTGTACTGCACGCTGAATAACGGTATCGACGCGCGAACCAATATCCTGAGAAGAATGACGAATTGGACGTGCCATACGCAGCGGCCATTCAGCTTGTTCTGGTAAAAACTTCAACAAATCTAAAATAATTTTACCATGCTCACGCACAATGTTCGGACGAATGTCTTTCACCGCGCTCAATTGAAAATTATTTTTTGGATTTTTTTCCACCATATCAATGATGGTTGAGTTTTTAAGAATAAAACTACGTGGCTTATTTAAGGCTTTCACCATTTGCTCACGCCAAACGGCCAATTGCTGAATTTGCATGAGCTGACGACGTGAATGTCGATAATTACCAACATCGTGATACAACAAATGGATCGGCGTTTCAGTGCCGATTTCATATGTTAAATTTTTGCAGTCCTCAAGCACACAATTTAATAAACTTTTCGCAGCCAACTCATTTTGAATCGTTTGGCTTAAATTCATTAAATAATGTACATCATTCGCTGCATAGTTCATTTGCTCGGCACTGAGTGGGCGAGCCAACCAATCTGAACGGGTCTGATCTTTATCAATATCGACATCGAGCATGGTTTTTAAGGCATTTTGATAGCTGACTTGTAAGCCATGCCCTAAAAATGACATCCCAACTTGTGTATCAAAGACATTTTCTAAAGACTTATGCTGTGCATAGTGATAAATCAGGTCGATATCTTCACTACAAGCATGAAAAATGTTTTGCTGGGCCACAAATAATTTTTGCCAAAATTGGCTTAAATCGAGGGTTGTACCATCAAGTAAATACACTTGATTTTGTACATTAATTTGGAAAAGTCCAAGTTTGGGCCACAGGGTATCTACTTTTATAAACTCGGTGTCGAGTCCGTAAATCGAGCTTTGGTCCATAAGATTTAAAACGGAATTTAAATCTGGCTGATTTTGAATAAATTGATACATAAGTTGCTGAGTCTAATTTTAGATGCTCTATGAGCTTATATTAACTGATATATATTATTTATCTATAAGGAAAAACGTTATTTTAGTGACTTATTTCCTTTATTTGGCTTTTTTATTCATTATAAACAAAAACTTTAATCGTTATTAAGTATAAATAATTAGGTGAATTTTATACAAAGCGAAACGAGTTTCGCTCTATAGTTATTTCATTCGCATTCGGTTATGCACGGCCTGACTTAAGGTATGGCTATCCACATATTCAAGCTCACCACCCTGTGGTACACCCTGTGCAATACGGGTCATTTGTATTGTTAAATGCTTGGTCGCTTCAACCAAATAATGTGCTGTCGCTTGACCTTCAACCGTTGCATTGGTCGCCAAGATCACTTCCTGCACTTTACCATCACTTAGTCGTTGAATTAAATATGGAATACCAATTTCGTCGGGGCCAATACCATCGAGTGGTGACAAATGTCCACCCAATACATGATATTTCCCTCTAAAACTGCCACTTTGCTCGATTGCCATGACATCTGCTGGAGATTCAACCACGCAAAGCAGCTGATCATCACGCTCTGAAGAGATGCAAATATTGCATACTTCATCTTCAGTCAATGAATGGCAAATGGAACATTCATGAATATAGTTGGTTGCTTCAGTCAATGCATGTGCCAAACCAACAGCGCCTTCCCTATTTTTCATGATTAAATGCAGTGCCATACGTTGAGCCGACTTTGGCCCAACGCTTGGCAAAATACGCAATGCCTGTACAAGTTGATCAAAACGATCACTAAACATTCAACGTATTCCTTAGAATAAACCTGAAAGACCTGGTGGAAGCCCCATACCAGAGTTTGCAGATTTCAGTTTTTCTTCTGAAATCACTTCAGCTTGACGTGAAGCATCATTCATTGCCGCTGCAATTAAGTCTTCAATCATATCTGCATCATCTTGAAGTAGTTCAGGATTAATTTCGATACGTTTCACTACATGACGTGCAGTCATAGTAACTTTAACCAGACCACCACCTGCTTCAGCGTGAACTTCAACTTGTGCAAGCTCTTCCTTGGCTTTTTTAATGTTGCTCTCAACTTCTTTTTGCATGCGTTGAGCTTGCTGCATGAGCATATTAATGTTCATAAAAATCTCCGAACAAAACTGATGAATTCACTTTAGATAAGATCTAAACCGCGTGAAAGATCGCGAATAATATCATTAATATCTTCTAAACCAACAGATACGCGAATTAAACCTTCGCTAATCCCTGCTGCTTTTTTCGCTTCTGCTGACATTCTGCCATGAGAAGTCGTTGCAGGATGAGTAATTGTTGATTTTACATCACCCAAATTACTTGTAATAGAAAGGAACTTGGTATTATCAATCACTGTCCAAGCGCCTTCACGTTCGCCTTTCGCAACAAACGATACAACTCCGCCAAAGCCTTTTTGTTGCTTTTTCGCCAACTCATGACCTTCGTGATTTGGAAGTCCCGCATAGTACACTTTTTCAACTTTCGGGTGCGCATCCAACCATTCAGCTAAAGTCTGAGCACTGGCACAGTGGGCTTTCATACGTAAGCTTAAAGTTTCTAGGCCTTTCAGGAAGATCCATGCATTGAATGGGCTCATCGAGTTACCCAGTGTACGAATAACACCTGTAATCTCTTCCATCAATTTTGCACTACCTACAACTGCACCACCGAGCGCACGACCTTGACCATCAATATATTTTGTTGATGAATAGATCACGAGGTCCGCACCAAATTTAATCGGTTGCTGTAACACTGGTGTACAGAAGGTATTATCGACTGCAAATAATGCCCCATGTGCATGTGCAATATCGGCAATGGCTTGTAAATCACCTACTTGAGCTAATGGGTTTGACGGTGTTTCAATAAACAATAGGCGTGTAGTTGGACGAATCGCTTGTTTCCAAGCATCTAAATCTTCCAAATCTACAAAAGTAACATCAACGCCAAATTTGATGACATATTTTTCAAACAGAGAAATGATCGAACCAAAGACAGCACGTGAACAAACCACATGATCGCCAGCTTTCAAATATGCCAAAGTAATTGCGTGTACGCCCGCCATACCTGAACTTGTCGCAACCGCGGCTTCAGCACCATCCAAAACAGCTAAACGTTTTTCGAAAGTTTGTACAGTTGGGTTGGTATAACGTGAATAGGTATTGCCTTCAATTTGACCTGAAAATTTTGCTGCGGCATCTGCTGCACTTTCACAAACAAATGATGAAGTCAGGAAAATTGGCTCGCTATGTTCACCCTCAAAAGTACGAGTATGACCTGTACGAATCGCTAAAGTCTCTAATTGGTATTCGATGTCGTCTTGTTGGCTCATCTGTATTACTCAGTCGCGAAGAACTGCCTTTGTGAAGAATTGCCAATATTTTGAGCGTCTAAGCTATTTAAGGTCAAGGTAAAATACGAAATTATCGCTTAGACTTCGACCAATCCTACAAGGACTTAGGCAATTGACAGTTATGCACCCTTTCAAACAGAAATTTCTGGCGCAGCAAAAGAAAATTAAACACCTGTCTACACGTGTGTTTAATGCAAAATCGCTGGTCCTTTCTCAATCGACACCCTATGAAGTGATTACTGAATATAAACATGCAAAAGTTCGGTATTACGCTTCGCCTGATCGCAAATACAAAGAACCCTTAGTGTTTGTTGCACCACTAGCCATCAATATGGCGATTTATGATTTGTATCCATATCGCTCATTGGTGAAACATTTTCAACACAGTGGCTTTGATGTCTATTTGTTGGAATGGGGAAAATTAAACTTTCAAGATCGTTTCTTAAATTTTCTATCGTTTATTGATGATGTGATTCCACATTGTATTGATCAAATTTCTCAGCATGCAGATAGTCGATACATCTCACTACATGGTTGGAGTATGGCTGGGGTCTTTGTAACGCTGTATACCGCATTACATCAACCTGAACATGTTAAAAATCTAATGGTGATGGGCGCGCCGATAGATAGCTATGCCTCAGGTCGTATCGGAAAGTTATTTCAAAAAACCAATCGCTTGCTTTCACGTAGTAAGAATTTACAAGATACGGTCTACACCGGGAAAATCCCTAAACATTTTATCCATACACCGGGTGTGCTCAATGCGATTGGCTTTAAAATCGTCGATCCAATGGGTTGGTTCAAAAGCCAAAAACAATTTCTTTCCAACTTAGATAATCTGCATGATCTGTATGAACATGCAACCATGGGCGATTTTCTCAATCACATGATTGACTATCCGGGTGGCATTAACCAAGACATGGTATTCAATGTTTGGCTGCAAAATCCGCTTAAAAACGGCATTATTCAATTGAAAGATAAAGTTATTCAATTAAAAAATATCCACTGTTCATTGTTAATTGGCGCGGGTTCTACCGATCAAATCGTTACGGCAGATGCAGCAAGTCCTTTAGGCGAATTGACAAGTAGTCAAGATGTCACGTTTACTCTCATTCCCGGTGGTCACCTCGGCCTGATGTCGAGTCAAAAAAGTGCCAATCAATTTTGGCCAACTTTGACCCAGTGGCTTACACAAAGATCCAGTTTATTGAAATAAAAATTTAGAGGGTAAAGATGATTCAGTCAGTTGCATTTATCGGATTGGGCGCAATGGGTTACCGTATGGCAGCGCACCTACCAAAACAGTTCGACACGGTTTATGTCTGGAATCGAAACTTTACCAAGGCAGAACAACATGCTGCTGAATTTGGTACGCAAGCGGTTGCTTTAGAGCAAGCAATACAAGCGGACATTATTTTTTCCTGCCTACCCATCAGCCAAGATGTTGAAAATTTAATTGCGAGTGTAACGCTGAAATCAGGCTCGATTTGGGTCGACTGTACCAGCGGTGTACCAGAATCTGCAAAAAAACTCGCTGCTGCCTTAAAGCAGCAAAATATTGCATTCTTAGATGCCCCTGTGAGTGGACAAACCATTGGCGCTGAAACGGGAACATTAACCGTCATGATTGGTGGTGACAAAGTAGCCTTTGAACGTGCATTACCTGCGATCCAAACATTTGGCAAACTGATTAAACATGTGGGTGAACCGGGTGCGGGTTTTGCCGTCAAAGCTGTAAACAACATGTTAATGGCTGTAAATCTTTGTGCAGTTGCTGAAGGATTCACCACCTTAAAAGCGCATGGCGTGGACTTACATGAAGCACTCGATTGTATTAATGCGTCGAGCGGTAAAAGTAATGTGACTGAAACAGTTTTACCGCAGCGCGTACTGAATCGTAGCTTCCCATTAACCTTTGCACTTCCATTACTTGCAAAAGATACGGGAATTGCTGTTGATCTGGTGCGACAAGCAAAACTTTCAGCACCGGTGCTCTCTTTGACGCAAAATTTAATCCAAGCAGCAAGCGATCAAGCTGAAGAAAACAGTGATTTTTCAAGCGCTATGATTATGTATGAAAAATGGAGTAAAATTACAATTGAGTAATAACTCGCCATTGAATAACGATAAATAACCATCATATTGTACTCTAGTGTCATAACACACATTGTTACAAATGACAGAGGAAACTCGCATGAACAAATTTACCCTCGCAACTTTGCTAGGTGCTGTAACTTTAATCGGGGCTTCTACTGCTGTTTTAGCATCTGAGCAAGAATGCCAAAAGTTGAAAAATGACCATGATGTGATTTATGCATCGAAAGGTTTCTGCTTTAAAGATCCTGACGCTAAAGCGAAGTTTGGCAATGACAATTGCTACACAACTAAGCCTAAATTTTCAGAAAAAGAGCAACAACGACTTGACGCGATCAAAGATCGTCAGAAAGAATTGAACTGTAAATAATTACGATTCAATTCGCTCAAGGAATTTAGCAATGACTTATGATGATCAAAATATTTTTGCTCGGATTTTACGTGGAGAACTTCCTGCGTTTAAAGTCTATGAAGATGATCAAGTACTCGCTTTTATGGATGTCATGCCACAGGCCGAAGGTCATACGCTCGTAATTCCTAAAACCCCTGCTATTACACTGCTTGATTTAGATACTGAAGCGGCTGCTTATACCATTCAGGTTGCTCAAAAAGTTGCGAAAGCAATGGAAAAAGCCTTAGACGTGAAAGGTATCGTATTGATGCAGTTGTCTGGCGCTGCTGCGGGTCAAACTGTTCCGCATGTACATTTCCACCTAATACCGACTTCAGTGCATGAATTAGGTAAACATGCCGCACAAATGGGCGATATGGAAAAAATCAAAGCCATTGGAGAAAAAATCAAAGCAGCACTTTAAGTTCAATTGAGTTTAAAGTGATGATCAATGGAGCTTCGGCTCCATTTTTTATGTCTCGAATATTATCCCAAGTACTTTTTAGCTGCAAAATTTACTGTTCAATACAACTCTAAGCATTTAATAAATATTGCTTTTTATAAGTATAAAAGTAATTTAAACCAAAAGTCACCTTTCACCGTTTTGAAATATTTCCTTAATAGAACTGTCTTATTTGTAATGAATACTTAGCGCCATTAGATAGCGAAATTACTTCTAGCCAAGCTACTGATAAAACATATTGATATGACTGGAAAAGTCTTCTGGAGCTTCAAATGAAAAAAACTCTATGTGCATTAGCAATCGGGGCAACAATTCTTACACCAATGATGGCATCTGCTGCAGATGTAAAAATTTATGGCCGTGCACATGTCTCTCTTGACTATCTAGATGATGGTAAAGATTACAACGAAGTTGGTCTTTCTTCTAACGCTTCACGCTTAGGCTTCAAAGTAGATCAAAAAATTAATGATGACCTCAACGTATTCGCTCAAATTGAGCAAGAAGTAAACTTTGCAAGCGGTAGCCAAGACAGCAAAGGCGTAGATTTTTCAACACGTGACACATTCGTGGGTTTAAAAAGTTCAACTTATGGTCAAGCACGTGTAGGTCGCTTTGACAGCCCATTTAAAGTTGCACGTAGCCCTGTGAACTTCTTCGGTGACATGGTTGGTGACGTTAGAAATGTAACACGTGTCGGCAACTTAAAATTTGATGAACGTAATGAAAACACAATTGAATATAAATCGCCAAAATTTGGCGGTGGTTTCAATGTATTAGCTGCAATGTCGATGCATTCAGGTACACAAATTGACCGTGAAGCAGATGGCGAAGGCAAAGATGACAACAAAGCCTATGACCTTGCTCTAACCTATAAAGAAGGTCCAATTGATTTTGCAGCAGCTTACGAAAAGTATGATGAAAATGCAGCAAACGCAGCTGGTGGTGCAAGTCGTGATGCCTTCCGTATTGCCGGTGCATATAAATTAACTGAAGAATTTAACTTGGGTGCCTTATACCAAATTGCCAAACACGACAACGATACAGCCAACCCAGATGCGCAAGTTTTCGGTGTAGCTGGCGAATATAAAGTAACGCCTAAAACCTCAGTACGCGGTGAATACTTCTACCGTGACGTAGATGCTGATGATGCCAATGCAAGCTTGATCGGTGTGGGTGTAGAACATAAGTTGGATAGCACATTACGCGTATACGGCAACTTAGCAACTGTGCTTAACGACAAAAACTCTAAACTCAATCCTTGGAAAGAAGGTCGTAGCTTCGGTAACGGTATCTCAGGTATCGGTGATGAAAATGCAACTGCACTTTCTCTTGGTCTACGTTACGACTTCTAAGCTGCAATATCTCCCCCAAAAGACATACTCCGGTATGTCTTTTTTACTCTTAAATTCAAAAAAGAAGAGCAACAAAGATTAAATTATTAGAGAGAAGCAAGTTGAGTTCGCATTTTGCTTCCGACCGGTCAAAGTTGCATCATGAACTATACTCATCTCACTCAAGAACAAAGATATCAAATATACAACTCGTTATGCAGAGGTTTTTCTAAGGCTGTACTAGCTCAAATCTGATCTGACGGTTACCAATTGCTTAAGGCTGTACCGCTTAGTAACCACCTTCTGTTTTCATCACTTGGGTATCTGTTTTATACTTCGATAAAAGCTCACGTAACGAATTCATGAGCACACTGGTGTCGACACCCACGGCAACAAATTCTGTGCCTAACTCGATATACTTCTGAGTCACATCATGCTGTGTCGACAAAATACCTGCGGCTTTACCCGCCTTACGTATGCGCTGAATCGCATCAATCACGGTTTTTTGTACTTCAGGATGGTTCGGATTCCCTTGATAACCCATCGTCGCCGACAAATCCACCGCACCAATAAACACCCCATCGATGCCATCAATTTTCAGTATTTCATCTAAGTTTTTAATCCCTTCAACCGACTCAATCTGAATCAGTAAACAGATATTTTCATGTGCAGTTGCATAGTAGTCAGGAATACTGTTCCAACGTGTTGCACGTGCTAATGCTGCACCTACTCCACGAATACCTTCAGGTGGATAACGTACTGCCTTAACCATAAGTTGAGCTTGTTCAACAGTTTCAACCATAGGAATCAGCAAGGTTTGCGCACCGATATCCAACAATTGTTTAATCAGTTGCACACTACCAATTGGAGGTCGAACTACGGCTTGCGAAGGATATGCTGCAATACTTTGCAATTGCGACAATGTCGTCCGTAAGTCACTTGGCGCATGCTCACCATCAATGAGCAACCAGTCATAACCTGCATTTGCAGCTATTTCAGTCCCATAAGCATCGGCTAATCCGACCCATAAACCAATCTGCTGTTCGGTTTTTAATTTTTTCTTGAAATGATTGGTGTAATCCATCGCTGCTGTCTCATGCTTAAACTATGATTAACTACAATTGATTAAACGCCTTTTGGCAAAAACTACCAATAGCATTTATCTATCTTATGATTTTATATAACTCTAATTCGCACTTCATACAGCTTAAATCTGTTAATTTTTAGCCAATGAGTACAGCATATACGACTAAGATCTATCTTTGGAAAATTTTCTCCTTAGACCATTTGGCCATTTATCCGCTAAACTACAGCAAACTATATCTGGAGATATTCGATGGATCTGTTAAACGTATCAAAACAACGCTATACCACGAAAGCATATAATCCTGCTAAAAAAATTCCACAGGAACAATTTGAGCGTTTATTACAAATACTCCGTTTAACACCATCTTCCATTAATATTCAGCCTTGGCATTTTTTTATTGCAGATCATGATGCAGCCAAACAACGCATTGCCAAAGCCTTAGTAGGAAAATATGCCTACAATGCCCCAAAAGTTTTAGATTCATCACATACGATTTTATTCTGTACTAAAGCAGACATCACTGCAGAGCATTTAGATAATCTTTTAAATCAGGATGATCGTAGTGGTCGCTTTAAAGATGACAAAGCCAAACAAGGTCAAAAAGACAGCCGTACAGGTTATGTCGATTATTATCGTAATGAAAAAGGTGATATTCAACGTTGGGCTGAAAACCAAACATTTATTGCTTTAGGTCAAATGCTTTTGGCAGCAGGCATTGAAGGTGTGGATGCAACACCGATTGGTGGATTTGACGAAGCGATCATCACTGAAGAATTGGGCTTAGTTGAACAAAACTTGATTCCTTCTGTACTGATGACTTTAGGCTATCGTAGCGAAAATGATTTCAATGCGAAATTACCTAAATCACGTCTGAATGCTGAAGAAATTTTTACACACCTCTAAGCTTTCCATAAAACCGACGAAAGGGGCAATTTTGCCTCTTTTTTGTCATTTCGGGACTTATTATTTAAACAATTATCGAGTATATTCTGCTCAAAATATACTCAGGTTTCTCCCTATGCCTACAGCTATAAAATTACCTATGAAATTTCATTGCGAAGCGTGCAATACGGTTTATTTACAAAAATATGCGGGCGATATGCTCCATAGCTATCCAAACTGCCCAAACTGTAAACAACCTGGTCAGTTACAAGGCACCATTGAAACTCAAGATTTTCTGAAGCACCCTGTTGCTGTGGGTAAATGTTATTTTGAAAATACCTTACAACGTTTTCAACAACTCACACGTTAACTAAGCATCTAAAACTAAAAGCCCTCAATACGAGGGCTTTTTTAATAACGACATATTTAGTAACAATGTGAGAAAATAGAAATTTTATAAATTGGTCTGAACTTTGCTGAATAATTTGAATCAAAACAACAATTCAAGCAGAGGTGGGACATGTCATATTTACTACAAATGCCGATGAAGTTTGAATGCGGTCATTGCCATCAAATGTATCTGCATACTTATCAATATACTGATCATCACTGCCCTGAGTGTCCAACCTGTCGAGATCAAGGACTGCTCATGGGCGTGGCTGAGTGGGATGATTTGCTACAACACCCGATCGTTTTTGCTAAAAATTATCTTAGACAGACATGGCATATGTTAAGCAAACCACACTCATGATCCCTGCAATCAAACCAAATACGGTTGCGACTCTCAATTTTTCTTTAAAGATGATGAGGCCCGCAACCACACCTAAAACCACGACCAAAATATTCATTCCAGCAAACACGATTGCAGGTGTGTCTTTAAGCAACATGTGGGCTTTCACATACAGTGCGATATTAGCAAAGTTTAAGAGACCTAAGCCCAATCCAGCGAGGATATTTTTGGTCTGCCCCAAACTGCCGTGTTGTACGATGTTATAAATACTCGAAAGTATAAATGCACAAATAAACACCAGATTTAAAGTCACTGCAAACTGCATGCCCAAACCTGAAGCAAATTTTAATAACACATCAATCAGTGCATAGCCTGCCCAAACGCTCAATAAAAATAAAATCCCCTGCTTTCCATCAATGCTTCCCTTACGCTGTGAAAATAAAATCAGCAACACCGCTAGTACACCAAGTGCAATACCAATGAGCTTAATGGCATTAAAATATTCACTGAAAATAAAATATGCTGCGCTAAGAGAAAGCACAACAGATAAACGCTGAGCCAATTCCGTCTTTAAAATACCCGCTGTTTGCAGTGAGCGTGCTAAGCAATAAAAAATCGTCGGCAGTAATACACCCAAAGCCGCAATTAAAACCCACGGCGTTTTATTAATCGAAATATGAGCTAGATCCGGCTTAAACCACAAAAAACATAAAATACTCGCAGATGCATAATTCCATGTGATCATTTGTGCAGGGTTAAAACCCCGATCACGACAGAGTTTTAGAATTACTGAAACGAGAACACTGCAAATCGCGGCAGCAAAGATCAATTCCATGACACGCTCTTATTCTTGAGTTGTATTTAAAGCAATTTTTCTAAGTTCAAATCAAAGAAAAGCCCACTTAATTGTGGGCTTTTCTTCAAAAATAATCTATCTCAAGACAAATTATTTATAGTGACTCACCATTTTCTCTAAAGAAATTGGACGAATCTTGTCAGCATTACCCGCTGTACCAAATGCTTCATAACGATCGATACAAATTTGTTTCATCGCATCAACAGTTGCAGAGAAGAATTTACGTGGGTCAAATTCAGCTGGTTTTTCAGCCATCATACGGCGCATAGCACCTGTAGAAGCAAGACGTAAGTCAGTATCGATATTAATTTTACGAACACCATGTTTGATTGCGTCTACAAGTTGGTCTACTGGAACACCGTAAGTTTCGCCGATGTTACCACCGAATTCATTAATTACAGCTAACCATTCTTGTGGCACAGAGCTTGAACCGTGCATTACAAGATGCGTATTTGGTAACGCAGCGTGAATTTCTTTAATACGGTCAATCGCTAAGATGTCACCTGTAGGTGGGCGAGTAAATTTGTACGCACCGTGTGAAGTACCCACTGCAATTGCAAGTGCGTCAACATTGGTATCAGCTACAAATGAACGCGCTTCTTCAACTGAAGTTAAAAGCTGAGAATGATCAAGTACGCCTTCAGCGCCTACACCATCTTCTTCACCAGCCATACCAGTTTCAAGGCTACCTAAACAACCGATTTCGCCTTCTACTGAAACGCCACACGCATGTGCCATTTGAACAGTACGACGAGTCACGTCTACGTTGTATTCGTATGAAGTTGGCGTTTTACCGTCTTCACCTAAAGAACCGTCCATCATCACTGATGAGAAGCCAAGTTGAATAGAACGTTGACATACATCAGGGCTAGTACCATGGTCTTGGTGCATAACCACAGGAATATGTGGCCATTCTTCGATTGCTGCCAAAATCAAATGACGCAAGAACGGAGCGCCTGCATACTTACGTGCACCCGCAGATGCTTGTACAATTACAGGTGAATTTGTTGCATCTGCTGCAAGCATAATTGCACGCATTTGTTCTAAGTTGTTTACGTTGAATGCTGGTACGCCGTAAGCATGTTCGCCGGCGTGATCCAAGAGCTGGCGCAATGAAATAAGAGCCATAATATCCTCCCAGGTAATGCCGCATATTCTACATGCTCAATCATTTCAATTCAGCAACAAATAACACTATTTAAAAAAAAATCCCTGCATTTGCAGGGACTTTTTAAATAAAGACAACAATCTTAGTGAGCTGCTGCTGCTGAAGCGGCTGTTTCAGCGTCAGCTGTTGCTTCGTCTGCAGGTGCATTTGCAATTTCAGCAGGAACATCTTGGTTCTTTTCATCCAATACTGGCTTATCAAGTTCATCAATGGCTTTTTGTTGTTCTGGCGTTGTTTGAGCATTGTCTACGGCAACAGCAGATGCTTCTGATTCCGTTGGTGCAGACTCTTTTTTAGCACAAGCTGTCAAAGTTAATGGTGCGATTAAAAGTACAGCAAGTGCAAGTTTTAAGTTCATCGTTGTTTCCTACTACTGCGAATTAGGTGTTGCGATGAATTTTATTGCAGAAATATTGCACTTTGATGACGACAAAATGAATGGGCGATAAAAAAAGGCTGACCGAAGCCAACCTTTTTTAATACTGTATTATCTTATTGATAATACTAAATTAAGCACGGTCAAGAAGCGCCGCTACAGCAGGAAGAGTTTTACCTTCAACGAATTCAAGGAAAGCACCACCACCAGTCGAGATGTAACCAATTTTGTCTGCAACTTCATATTTATCAATTGCAGCAAGCGTATCACCACCACCCGCGATCGAGAAGCCTTCAGATTCAGCAATCGCTAAAGACAATGCTTTGGTGCCTTCGCCGAATTGATCAACTTCAAACACACCTACTGGACCATTCCATAGAATAGTTTTTGAAGTTTTCAAAATCTCAGCAAATGTTTTTGCAGTTTCAGGACCTACATCCAAAATCATGTCGTTGTCTGTTACATCTTCAACTTTTTTCACGACAGCTTTAGCAGCAGCTAATGAACCGAGGAAGTCTGCAAAATCAATTTCAGCAGCATCAGCAACAACCACATCTGTTGGAAGTGGTACAGATACTTTTGCTGCAATGGCTTTTGCTGTGTCGATCAGGTCATTTTCACAAAGTGATTTACCAACATTAAAGCCCGCAGCAGCTAAGAATGTATTGGCAATACCACCACCCACGATCAATTGATCACAGATGTCAGATAGTGAAGTTAATACATCTAATTTAGTAGAAACTTTTGAGCCTGCAACAATCGCAACCATTGGTTTTGCAGGAGTTTTAAGTGCACGGCCTAGTGCATCAAGCTCAGCAGCAAGTAAAGGACCTGCAGCAGCCACTTTTGCACAACGTGCTACGCCTTCAGTCGATGCTTCTGCACGGTGAGCCGTACCAAATGCATCCATTACGTAAACATCACAAAGTGCTGCGTATTTAGCAGATAATTCAGGATTGTTTTTCTTTTCACCCACGTTGAAACGGCAGTTTTCAAGTAAAACCACTTGACCTGGCGCAACGTCAACACCGTCCAAATAGTCAGTGATCAGTTGAACGTCCTGACCCAACGCCTCTGTTAAATAAGCAGCTACAGGTGCTAGAGACTGTTCTGCTTTAGGCTCACCTTCAACAGGACGACCTAAGTGTGAATACACCATTACAGCAGCACCTTTTTCTACAGCTGCTTTAATTGTTGGCAAGGCCGCACGTAAACGTGCATCGCTTGTAATCACGCCATTTTTAACTGGTACGTTAAGATCTTCACGGATCAGAACACGTTTACCCGCCAAATCTAGGTCAGTCATACGCTGAAAGTTCATGCATTACTCTCTTTTATTGATATCAAAACGCGACGATTTTAAATGATTATGCAGAAAAACGTTAGCTTCTTTTGCAGAAAAGCTATGTCGAGCCAAAGTTTTGTTATGATAGCGAAAAGCCTTATAAAGATTCAGCGCTTATGTCGATTCATCCAGACCCAAATATTAATCGTTTAAATGTTTTAGGCGAACCCTTGGCAAGCTGTTGTTTTGATCCGATTACCGGATATTTTAGAAATGGCTTTTGCCATACAGCAACAACAGACCTTGGTCAGCATACGATGTGTGCACAAATGACATCTGAATTTTTAAACTTTTCCCAAAAAGTTGGCAATGACCTAATCACACCCTTACCCGAAGTTGGTTTTCCAGGACTACAACCTGGTGACTTCTGGTGTATCTGTGTGACTCGCTGGGTGGAAGCGTATCAAGAAGGATTTGCCCCACCTATTAAAATACAAGCGTGTCACCAAGCGGCGCTGTCTTATGTGCCGCTTGATGTACTTATGGAATATGCAGTGTAATGAGTACTCCCAAAATCATTTTGGCTTCTAGCAGCCAAACCCGTAAAGACCTGATGGACCGTTTACGGATTGATTACCACTCAATCGTACCAGATATAGACGAAACACCTCGCGGTGAAAACCACGCCGATGAGTTAGCAAAGCGACTGGCATTTGAAAAAGCTTCTGCGATTGCAAACCAACACCCAGACGCAATTGTGATTGGTTCTGACCAAGTCGCATGGCGCGAAGGCGCACCAGATATTTTTATTGGTAAACCGCTTTGCGATGAAAAAGCCGTTAAGCAGCTTCAAGCCAATTCAGACAAAATCGTTTATTTCAGTACTGCACTCAGTGTCCAACAAAAATCGATAGGTTTTGAACAAACCCTTGTCGAGCACTATAAAGTGAAGTTTCGCAAACTTAGCTTGCCTGAAATTGAACGTTATGTTCAGGTTGAACAGCCGCTACACTGCGCTGGCAGTTTTAAGTGTGAAAGTTTAGGGATTAGCTTATTTGAAGAAATGATCGGGCAAGACCAAACCACACTCATGGGTATGCCGATGATTAAACTCTGCAATATTTTGCGTGAGCTTAAGATCTTAGTCCCATAATTTTAAAATCTTTATCTGTTACAGCATAATAAACACATCATTAGCTCTTTATGGGCTAATGATTAAAAAGTCACTTACTTATTTATTACAACCAAGAACTGAAAACATGAAAACGTTTAATTTACTTTCATCTAGCCTCATTAGCATTAGCCTTCTATTTTGTTCGACAAACGGTCATACCAATACAGTGAATCAAACTGTGACCAACTCTCAGCAATACAATAAAAACTTAGTCAATGAATGGGTTCAATATAAATTTATCTATGCTGAATTAGAACAACAAGGCGCTGCAATGCAGGAGCAAATCATTCAACAACTAGGCACTAAAACCAAAACTGGCGGTAGTAACACGCTAGAACAACAAATCAATAAACTGGTTGCTCTAGGCAAACAAAAATTTGAAAGCATTCAACCACAAACAGTTGAAGTGAAAAAACTTCTAAAACTACAAACCGAAAATGTTGAAATGATGGCAAAAGTCATGCCGAATCATTTCAAATTAATGTCTGACAAAGAAAATACTAAAATTGACACCAATGCACATTTTGAGCAATTCATGAAATTTTCAGCGACTACGGCTGCTGCCAATAGCTATGATTTGGAAGTTGAAAAATTAGTCATGCAATATCTCAAAGACAATCCTTTAAAATAGTCTCAAGTTAATCGCAATAATTTAATGAAATAGAGCCTTGCTAAAAACAGGAATCTCAAGGGACAATATATCCATTGAAATTGTATGTATTTAGCTATGGCTCATTCTCTTGACATCCTCGGCGGCATCAGCGCTGAACAATTCCTTGCCGAATATTGGCAAAAAAAACCATTATTGGTTCGTAATGCACTCCCTGAAATTGCCCAAATACTTGAACCGAAAGACGTTCTTGAATTGGCTTTAGAAGATAACGTCACTGCACGTCTCATCAAACAAAAAGATCGTGATCCTAACCAATGGACAGTGAAATCTTCTCCACTACTTAAAGCCGATTTTCAAAAAATGCCGAAACTGTGGACTTTATTGGTTCAAGCTGTCGATCATTATTCTTTTGACCTAGCCGAGCTATGGAAGCAGTTTTCATTTATTCCGCAATGGCGTCGTGATGACATCATGGTGTCGTATGCACAAAAAGGTGGCTCTGTCGGACAACATTTTGATTTTTACGATGTATTCCTTGTTCAAGGCTATGGTCACCGTCGTTGGCAATTGGGTCAGATGTGTGATGCAGATACTTCATTTGTCGAAGGTCAACCGCTTCGCTTACTACCAGAAATGGATGTTCATTTTGATGAAGTACTTGCTCCCGGCGACTTACTTTATGTGCCACCAGGCCTATCACACTATGGCGTAGCTGAAGATGAATGTCTGACCTATTCATTTGGCTTCCGCATGCCAAATGTCACTGAAATGATGGATCGAGTGACAGACAAATTCACAGACAATCCTCTACTTAAAAATCCATTAACTGACATTTTACGTGACCAAATCAGTGCGATTGGCCAAGTGACTGAAAATGAACTTGAGTATTTAAAAGAAAAGTTATTTGAACAATTGCAAAATTCAACCGTACTTGAAGATGCAATCATGAGCTTAATGTCAGAACCTAAATATCCTGACAATATTCCTGAAGCCGAAGAAATCGGCACTGGTGATCTTGAAGAGGCCTTAGATCAAGGCTATCAACTCATGTTAGAACCGGCTTCACGCTTACTATATACAGAGCAAGACGGTGATATTTTGTTTTGGGCAAATGGCGAAGGAATCTGTATCTCAGACGAATTTGCAGTGCATTTAAAAACCATTGCCGATGGCCAAAGTCTAGCGCTAGACGAATCTTTATATGATGCTTATATTTTAGAAGATATTGCCATGCTATTAAATGAATCTGTGCTCATGCTCGTCCCAACAGAAGCTGAATAAAATCAATAAAAAGGGAGCGTCATGCTCCCTTTTTATGCTACTGAATAGCATTATTTTCGCTTTCTACGATTTAAAAAATCTTCGACTTGATCGGCTTTTTTCTTCACGATGACGCGATAAACCCATACTATCAACAACACAAATCCAATAAACCAAAGATAGCGCATCACGCTGTATTTAAGGTGAAGACATAGACTAGAATGTGGTGATCGTAGATACCATCGGAATTCAAATATAAAAGCCTAAAAACAAAAGCGAAGCTATGGTGACAAGAAAAAAGGCACATATTTTCAAAGTTTAAGTCATTATTCATCGCAGATTCAAATCCCAAGTGCGACACATTTGTAGTTAGTTGAAAAAGTTAGATGTATTCATAGAATCATTAGACTTTTTCAACTCGCAATTGGAAAGCACACAATGAAGAAATACACCCAACTTTCTCAAGATGAAAGATACAAAATTTATGCTACTTTGAAAAGTAAAAGTTCAATCACTACCCTTGCTCGGGAGCTAGGGCGTTCACGATCAACCATCTACCGTGAATTAAAAAGAAATACTGGGCAACGTGGATATAGGGCTCAACAGGCAGCTAAATTTGCAAGTCAAAGACGGTACCGTCCTTCATCATCAATGACAGCATTTGCCTTCGCGTATATTGATTATTTGATTGGCTTGGACTGGTCACCAGAACAAATTTCAGGTGCTTTAACACAACGCAGTTGGCTGGATGCACCTTCACATGAATGGATTTACCAGTACATTTATCAAGATAAATCAAAAGGCGGTAAACTCCATCTACACTTAAGGCATCAGAAGAAATATCGAAAACGAGGTTACAAAAACACGGATCGTAGGGGTCAAATCATTGATAAAACAAGTATTCATTGCCGAGATGAGGTCATTGATAACGACAACGTTTAGGAGATTTCGAAGGTGACACGGTGATTGGTAAGCATCATAAAGGTGCTTTATTAACTCTCGTTGATCGAAAGAGCCTGTACGTACATATTGTTCATTTAGGGCCAACGAGAGCATCCCCTCAAACGATTACTTATGCATTAGATCGTTTACGAATGAGCCATGCTTATAGCGTGACATTTGATAATGGCAAAGAATTTTCCGAACACAAAAGAATTACTGATACCGGCATAGAGGCGTATTTCGCTGACCCTTACAAGTCTATTCAGCGAGCTAGAAATGAAAATACGAATGGTTTAATCCGTCAATATCTGCCAAAATCATCATCGTTTGATGACGTGTCAAACGAACAAATAGAGCAGATAGAATTTGCACTCAACCATCGTCCTAGAAAAACACTAGGTTGGTATACACCGAGTGAAGTTATGGCTGGTTTTTATACTGTTGCACTTGCTGCTTGAATCCGCCATTTTAAAAAAATTTAAAGTCAAATATCACAATCATGGTTTTTTTTACATACTTTATCCCAGTATTCATAATCTTTTGAATTATTTAGTTTTTTATAATAAAGTCTTAAGTTGTAAATAGCATCAGGGTTCCCATTTATTGCTAATGGTTTTATTATTTCAATAGCTGTATTAATATTAGCTCCCACACCATACCCTTTAAAATATAATGTTGCTAATTGGATCTCCGCTAGAGAATAATTTTGATTTGCCGATAAAGTGTACCACTTGAAAGCCTCCTTAAAATCCTTATTAACCCCTATTCCTTCAAAATACATTTGCCCAATATTAAACTGCGCATCTGGATTACCTAGCAAAGCAGCCTTCTTATAATATTTCAGTGCCTTTTCTAAATCTACATCATAACCATAGCCATAATTATACATCACACCTATTAAATTAAAGGCTGGCGCGAAATTATCATTTTCAATCTCCTTAAAAATTGATGCTGCTTCTGTATAATATCCTTGCTCTAATCGAACTCTTCCTACATTATAAATAGCTGGAATATAATTTTCATTTCCAGCTTCAGCATAATATTTTAATGCAGAATCTAAATTTTTATCGACATAAATTCCATTCTCATAAAAATTCCCAAGCTCATTTTTAGCATAACTACTAATATTATTTACGTTTTCTAAAGTTAATAATTTTTTATATGCTTTTTCATACTTTTTCTTTTCAAGCAGACCTTTATACTCATTCAAAATATTTTTTTCTTGCTGTTCGGATAAAATTAATGGTTCAGATGAGCTTGATGAACAAGAGCTTAAAAAAAATACTATAACTAAAGGTAAAAAATATAATCTAAAGTTCATAACTAATCCGTGAATTCAATATCACTTATTTCTTAATATTTTATAAAAGTCGTTTAAACCTAATAACAGATTAAACTTACAATATTCTAATTAATCAAATTTAAACACGTATAAAATTCGCAATATACTTTTAATAATAAAATAAGGGCTGATAAATCAGCCCTTATTTTCAACTACTTAATCAATTAAGACAATTGAGCAGCAGCAATTTTCTTAGTATCAACATCTTTAGAAGCGTCAGTATAGTCGCTCATTTTGTCGAAGCTTAAGTATTGGTAGATGTCAGCAGACATGCTATCAATTTGAGCTGCGTATTCTTGGTACTCAGCTGGAGTTGGTAATTTACCAAGTACAGCAGCAACAGAAGCAAGCTCAGCAGAAGCTAAGTAAACGTTCGCACCTTGACCTAGACGGTTCGGGAAGTTACGAGTAGAAGTCGATACACAAGTAGTGTTCGGAGCTACACGTGCTTGGTTACCCATACATAATGAACAACCTGGCATTTCTGTACGAGCGCCAGCTTTACCATAGATGTTATAGAAACCTTCTTCCATCAATTGACGTTCGTCCATACGAGTTGGAGGAGCCAACCATAGACGAGTAGATAAAGAACCACCAGGAACTTTGTCTAGAAGTTTACCAGCTGCACGGAAATGACCGATGTTAGTCATACATGAACCAACGAATACTTCGTCAATTTTCACACCTTGAACGTCAGAAAGCAATTTAGCGTCATCTGGGTCATTCGGGCAGCAAAGAACTGGTTCAGTGATTGTAGAAAGGTCGATTTCGTACACTTTAGTGTATTCAGCGTCAGCATCAGCTTTAAGAAGTGATGGATTAGCCAACCATTTTTCCATGTTCTCTACACGGCGCGCCATAGTACGAGCATCGCCATAACCTTCAGAAATCATCCATTTCAACATAGTAATGTTTGATTTAAGGTATTCAGCAACTTTCTCTTCAGAAAGCGTGATAGAACAACCAGCAGCTGAACGTTCAGCAGATGCGTCAGAAAGTTCGAACGCTTGCTCAACAGTAAGGTCCGTTTCCATTTCTGTAAGGTCGATCTCAAGGATACGACCAGAGAAGATGTTCTTCTTACCTTTTTTCTCTACAGTTAAGTCGCCTTGTTGAATCGCAACGTAAGGAATCGCATGTACTAGGTCACGTAGAGTGATACCAGGTTGCATTTTACCTTTGAACTTAACAAGAACAGACTCAGGCATGTCTAGTGGCATAACGCCAGTTGCAGCAGCAAACGCTACAAGACCAGAACCCGCTGGGAAAGAAATACCGATTGGGAAACGAGTATGTGAGTCACCGCCAGTACCTACTGTATCTGGAAGAAGCATACGGTTTAACCAAGAGTGAATAATACCGTCACCTGGACGTAGTGATACACCACCACGGTTCATAATGAAATCAGGAAGCGTGTGCTGCATTTGAACATCAACTGGTTTTGGATACGCAGCTGTATGACAGAAAGATTGCATAACTAGGTCAGCAGAGAAACCTAAGCACGCCAAGTCTTTTAATTCGTCACGAGTCATTGGACCTGTTGTATCTTGAGAACCAACAGTAGTCATCTTAGGTTCACAGTAAGTACCTGGAAGTACACCTTGACCTTCAGGAAGACCACAAGCGCGACCAACCATTTTTTGAGCTTGAGTGAAGCCTTTACCAGTAGCTGCAGGTTGAACTGGAGTACGGAATAAAGTTGAAGGTGCAAGACCAAGAGCTTCACGAGCTTTAGTTGTTAAACCACGACCAACGATAAGGTTGATACGGCCACCAGCACGTACTTCATCTAAAAGAACTGGAGTTTTAAGTTCAGATTCAGCGATTTGAACGCCGTCTTTGAACGCAGTTACTTTAGCAGCAGCGTGGTCGATTTTAAGCGTGATTTCGTCGCCCATGTTCATGTTTTGAACATCGATTTCTACTGGCAATGCACCAGCATCTTCCATTGTGTTGAAGAAAATCGGAGCGATTTTAGAACCTAAGCAGTAACCACCGTCTTTTTTGTTCGGGATGTGAGCAATTTCGTCACCGAAGAACCAAAGTACAGAGTTAGTTGCTGACTTACGGCTTGAACCAGTACCAACAACGTCACCTACGTAAGCAACTTGGTTGCCTTTCGCGATAAGGTCTTTAATTTGGTTAAGTGGACCAACTTCACCAGGAACTTCTGGGTTGATACCGTCACGTACGTTTTTAAGCATTGCGTTAGCGTGTAACGGAATGTCTGGACGGCTCCACGCGTCTTGTGCAGGTGACAAGTCGTCTGTGTTAGTTTCGCCAGTTACTTTGAAAACTGTAAGTTTAATTTCTTCAGGAACATCTTTACGGCTAGTGAACCATTCAGCGTCAGCCCAAGATTGCATAACTGCTTGTGCATTTGCATTGCCCGCTTTTGCTTTATCAGCAACGTCGTGGAACGCATCAAATACAAGAAGAGTTTTCTTAAGTGCTTCAGCAGCTAATTCAGCAAGCTCTGCATCATCAAGAAGTGCAACTAAAGGAGCAACGTTATAACCACCAAGCATAGTACCTAGTAGGTAAACCGCACGTTCTTTAGTTACTAATGGAGAAGTCGCTTCGCCTTTTGCCAAAGCAGCTAAAAAAGCAGCTTTAACGTATGCAGCTTGGTCAACACCCGCTGGAACACGGTTTTCTAGTAAATCAACTAAAAATGCTTCTTCGCCAGCTGGTGGGTTTTTTAATAATTCAACTAATGCAGCTGTTTGAGCATCGTCAAGTGGCTTCGGTGGGACTCCGAGTGCGGCACGTTCTTCAACGTGTTGGCGGTAAGCTTCTAGCACGGTGTTATTCCTCTTTTTTAAAAAATTATTTACGTATTCCTGCTTTAAATAAAGCTACGCAAATAATATGGACTGCTAAATTTTACTAAAATTCCAGTTAAAAGTTAATGCACTACAAGTGTTTCTTCGTGATGCCCGTTATTTTATAAATAAATGATCCTCATATCGTTTATACATTAAGCAAAATCAATACTTAGAACACGCTTTTCTTGCGCATATTAACTTTTGACTAAAATTAACCATCAAAAAAAGGCAACTAAATGTTGCCTGTTTTTATCAGTATTGGATATTCCACCTTAGTGTACAGTGGTTGCAGTGATATATTGCTGAAGTTCTGCTCGATCGCCTGTAAATCTGAGGCACCATTCGTCCTGACATGTGGTTTGATGTTGATTACTTGCAAAGCTGATATCGACCAAATAACGCTGAGAAAATTCATCTATTTTTTGGCGTAATGTGACTTTATCTCCAATGCTGAGCACGTAGTTCCCACCACCGATAATTGCTACGCCTTGTTCATCTTCTAGGAGTAGATCTGAGTGATGCATATAACCTATAACGTCCATATTCTGCTCCTCTACTGTTTTTTATTCTCCATTTCATTATTCATTAAAAAGATTTGCTTTTCTATATTTATGATTTAGCAAGTTGTCACAATTTGTATTCCGCTATGCTTAGGCTATTTTAAGTCTTTAAGCATCTTATACTCAAAAGTAACCCGAAGATAAATATGCATTCGCAAAATAAGCATGAACTCAATCATATGGCTAAACAACGGATAGTTACCCAGTTGTAACTACTCACTGATGAATACAGCCTTTAGGTTTTGCTTTACGCGCTTTCTCGCATAAAAAACCGTTCCTTAGAACGGTTTATAATCTGGCATTTCAGTATGCGGTGTTGCGATACATTTTTCAGTAAACTCAGCACGAATTTTTTCACGTGCTTTTTCAACATCAGTATTAATCTCAGCTTGCGGCAAGGCATAAACTTCATCAATGATGTTCAGGATAAATCCTTTGGTGGTTTCATCCTCAATTTTGTTGGCATGCTCAACTGCTTTGTCTTTTTCAATTGCATTTTGACGATCTAACATAATCGTACGTGCAGCATTACCTACACTGCGGCAGTAACCCTGCCACTGCTCTTCAGGGGTTAATGGTTTTTTTTCAGCACAGCCGACCAAAGCCACCATAACGGATAAAGCAAATAACTTTTTCATGAACTTCTCCTTACGAGGGGCAATATAAAAGATCGTAATGGATTTGTCATTTAAATTAGTCGTAGCCGAACAAACAAAAAAAGCCCTTTCGGGCCTTTTTTATGCGTTTGAATTAACCGCAAGTTGCTTGAATAATCTTTTGATTGATTGGATTTACGGTGACGGTAACGCGCTCTACACGATAATCCATTGTTATTGGCTGCCCAGGTTTTACTAAACGGACAATTTGAGCTTGGCTAATCGCCTTGATCTGATCTTCAGTCAATTTTGCTTGACCAATCAGCGTCTTAGCCTTATCAGCTACACATTCAGTTTGGCTACTACGGAATAATACCCACTCTTCAACCACTTGTCCGTTTGGCAGATGGCAATACCCGACCTGACCATTTGCTTCATCACGAATTTCAAGTTTACCTTTTTGTTCTACACAATACTGGCTGGCTGGATTTGCCATACCAATTTTTTCTGGTGTCGTTTCAGTTTGCTGTGTTGTGCTACAACCCGCCATAAGTGCTGTCAGTGCAACTAAAATCCATATATTTTTCATCATGTCTATTTCTGAATATAAAAATTTAACTTATCAAGTTTGTGGTAAATAAACGAGTTGTTTATTGCAGTTTTTAGCAAGCACTCTTTTTCTGTGATTGGGTGTGATATCCAAATTGGGCAACAACACATCCATTGTTCAATAATTAGGAAATCCATGAAAGAAGAATAAAGGATTAAGCTGTATTGGGTTATGAAACCCGTTAAAAACCATTGCTGAACGTTGTCGGGGTAACAAACTAGGATAGAGATTCTATTTAATTGCTGGAATCTATAATTTGGAACTGCGTAAAAATGACTTATAAAAGAGGTCTATTAATTGAGTAAGATATAATCTTACTTCAACAAAGTTATACATAAGTTACTAACATGCTTAATATTTCAGCTCAATCTTAGATTTTTTTCGACTTAATGCTATGACCGAGATTTATCGACATCTAAACCAAAATATATTAAGGCCAATGATTTCGACAAGACTGAAGTATCTATTACGCTCACAATATTTAGTTTTGCTGCGCTAAAAAAGCTTGAATCGCCTGCTGTGCAATTTCAGCATCCTGAAAAGACTTTACGCCAGACACGCCCATTGCACCAACCAACTGCCCTTCATACATAATCGGCTCACCGCCTTCCAGCATGCCTGAAAAGGTATCCATGGTCAGAAAGCCCATTTGACCGCCTTTAATAATGTCTTCAAAAAGTTTTGAAGGACGGCGGCTAATCGCAGAACATTTGGCTTTTTCTAAGCATAGGTTTGCTGTCATTGGCGATGCACCATCCATACGTTTCATGGCCAATAAATTGCCAGTTTCATCTGTTATCGCAATACTTACGTTAAAGCCATTTTCTACTGCATAAGCATGTGCTGTGTTTAATAAAAATTCTGCATCCGCCAAAGTTAAATAATGCTTGGTTTTCATTTAAAAATCCTTTTTCAATGCACGTTCAATCATGCGGCTACAATAAAGCCCACAGCAGGCTGCGGGCTTTATTCTAAAGCAGAATTTGCCGTTTTAAATGAAAATTACTTCATTTCGGCAAAAACTTCTTTCGCCTTTTCAATGGTAAATGCAATATCTTCATCGCTATGCGCGCTTGAGAAGAAGCCTGCTTCAAAAGCTGAAGGCGCTAAGTTTACACCGCGCTGTAACATACCATGGAAGAATGTACGGAATGCATCTACATCACATTTCAAAATTGAATCAAAACCTGTGATTTCAGTTTGATCTGTAAAGTAAATACCAAACATGCCGCCCACTTGCTGAGTAAAGAACGGAATGCCCGCTTCATCGGCAGCAGCTTGTAAACCTGCAAGCAAGCCTGCCAATTTTTCAGTTAATGTTTCATAGAAACCTTCTGCACAAAGATGCTTAAACATCTCAATACCCGCACGCATTGCAAGCGGGTTACCTGATAATGTACCTGCTTGATATACCTTGCCCAGTGGCGCGATGCATTCCATCACTTCGCGTTTACCGCCAAATGCACCAACTGGCAGGCCTGCACCAATGATCTTGCCTAAAGTGGTCAAGTCAGGTGTTACGCCATAATGCGCTTGCGCACCGCCAAGACCGACACGGAAACCTGTCATCACTTCGTCAATGATAAAGACAGAACCATGCTCATCACATACATCACGGATCGCTTGCAAGAAACCGTCAATTGGTTTCACCAAGTTCATGTTGCCTGCAACTGGCTCGACAATCACACCTGCAATTTCTGAACCGAATTTTGCAAAGCATTCTTTCAGCATCGCAATATCGTTGTACGGCAGGGTTAAAGTGTGTTTGGCGAAATCAGCAGGAACACCTGCAGAAGTCGCTTCGCCTTCACCTTTAGTGAGTAAGCCTGAACCCGCTTTAACCAAGAGTGAATCTGAGTGACCGTGGTAGCAACCTTCAAATTTTACAATCTTGTCACGGCCGGTATAGCCACGAGCAAGACGAATGGCTGTCATAGTCGCTTCAGTCCCTGAATTAGTCATACGAACCAATTCAATAGACGGCATAATTTCGCAAATAATATCCGCCAAAGTCGTTTCATGAACGGTTGGCGCACCAAAACTCAAACCATCAACAGCCGCTTCTTGAACTGCTTTAATAATGTCGGGCTGCGCATGACCTAAAATCATTGGGCCCCAAGAGCCGACATAGTCGACATAGCGTTTTCCGTCTACGTCATAGAGATATGCGCCTTGCGCTTTTTCGATAAATACCGGTGTACCACCTACACCATTGAATGCACGTACAGGAGAGTTTACGCCGCCAGGAATATGCTTGCTGGCTTGTTTAAATAATTGTTCTTGCTTAGCAGATAAGCTCATAAAAATTCTCTACTTATTCAATCTAAAAAAATTAAGCTTGTTCAGCAAAAAGCTCAGACCATTCATAAACACGACTGCTGACAGCAGACATTGAACGACCTAATACATCACTAATCACAGCACAAAGATCAGCACCTGCTTCAATCACTTCTGCTGAATTTTCTACAGTTAAACCACCAATTGCACAAATAGGTACATTTAGTTTCGCTTTGGCTTGTTTTAGCGTTTCTAAGCCAATATTGCCTGCTTCAGGCTTGGTTTCAGTTGCAAAAATGGCACCAAAAGCCACATAGTTTGCACCGTCTGCAATCGCCTGCTCAGCCAGTTCTAAAGAGTTATTACAGCTTCGACCGATCAAAACATTTTTAGGTAAGCGTGCTACAGCTTCAGCAATTGAACCGTCATCTTGCCCTAAATGGACACCCACACCATATTGAACTGCAGTTTCGAGATCATCATTAATGACAAAAGGCACTTTGTACTGATTACACATATTTTTCATGTATTCAATTTCATAAGCCTGATCTTCTTTTGCCACTTTTTTACGGCGATATTGCAAAACAGCGACTTCATAAGTCGCCATCGCGCCTTCAAGTTTGGCTAAAAGCAATTCTATAGGATCATCATTGGTAATGAGGTATAAACCACGCATAGTTCAATCACAACTTAAAACTTTTGAATATTATAGCGATTAGGTCTATGAAATGTTGCTTGGGGCATAAAATTTTAATATTTTCCCGCTGTGAAAGTTATATTCCTTTTCACAAGACTGCTTATATAAATGTTTAATTGAATTGTCTGTAAAAAATGGAAAAAAATCACTATTTTTAGGTATAGAACAAAACTGATACAAATTATCTAATAGCGAAACAGAAGAATACAAAAAACAGCGCATAAAAACAAAACACTTGATAAGAATAAAATATGCAACCTATTAGACTTTTTGGTGCTTGGTAAGAAACGTTATGGGGAGCGTTCAGAGCATCAAAAAGTCTAGCCTATTTTTTTTGTGAACATTTTTGTGGTTAAATCTTTCAAACAATAGACCATTTCTAAGGCCATAAAAAAAGCCTAGAGAAGGTCACTCTAGGCTTGGAAAACTGGGGTTTATCGTCTATTTATCTTTCAGATAAACAGTGAATAAACAATATGAACATTATTAGACTAATCACTCTAAACTTACAAGTCATTTACTCAAAAAACTACACCAAAATCAATAAAAATTAAACGTTTGATTAATAAATAATTAACTATCAATCTTATCTAAATTACGGTCTTTTAAGCTTAAGTTCCCCTTCACAATATCAGACAGCATGCGCCAATCGGAAATAAAGCTGTATAAAGGCTGCTTGAAACTTGCCGGCTTATTTTTTTCAAAGAAAAAATGTCCGACCCATGCACAGGCATAGCCTGAAACCAGGCCATAAGCAAAATACTTTGGTTGTCTTTTTAAAATTGCTTTTGCAAAGAAATAGAGTCCAATACTGCTGCCGGTGGCATGTAAACGACGACTCATAATATTTCGATGTTCAGTCAAATAAAATCGATAAAATTGCGAATAGTCACGAATCGGTAACTGAAATTCGGGCTTTAAGTTTCGATTAAACTCGGGTTGTACTTGTGAATTCATGTTGTGCTCATCCTGAACTTATTTTAATCAACATAGCTTAAAATTCGTCCGCGTTAAAGACGTAAAATTTTATTTTGTTCCAATGAAAGTCGAACCATTGTGAATTATACAATTGATGGAATATCCATCTTTTAAAACTTTTCTTCGTCCAAAATCAGAGTTTTCAAATCCGTCAAGTCTTACTTCTCAACTGTTTTTCGCTACAATCGATACGCGTTTAGTTGATAGAAAATGTACGCACATTTTAGTTTTTCATTTTTATAAAAATTTAAAGATCGCTTCATGCCAGATCATGAAGTTGTGACATCAGGACAGAAAACCATGGTTGAAGTTGAATTAAAGTTCCAGATTCCAGAAGCACGTCGAACTGCATTATTAAAAGCACTCGATCCAAAAAAATCGGAACAAATTCAACTTAAAGCTAAATATTTTGATACCCCAGATCGAAAAATGGCACAGCAGCATGCAGCCTTGCGTCAGCGTTTAGAAGGAACCCGCTGGATTCAAACCCTGAAAGCTGCAGGTAAAAGCCACATTGAACGCTTTGAACATAACTTAGATTTGGGTGAAGTTGAACAAGCTCCTGCTTTAGATTTATCGGTCTATGCCAATAAAGCTGAAGTTCAATCGGTTTTAAAAACCACTTTAGGCGATCAGCAAGATACGCTACAACTTCAGTTTGAAACAGACATTCTCAGAACTTATCGCGTCATAGAGTTTGAAGATGCCGAGATCGAAGTTAGCTTAGATGTCGGCTGTATCCGTAGCAACAATACAGAAACAGAGGTTCATGAAGTCGAATTTGAGCTTAAAAGTGGCTCTATTCAATCACTCCTTGCCTTTGGTTTTGAATGGGTTAAAAAGTACCATTTGTGGTTGGATGTTCGCAGTAAAGCGGAAATCGGTAACTTGCTGGCATTGAATCAAACTGTGAGTCCAGCAGTTGAGGCTAAAGAATTTCAACTCAGTAAAAAAGATACTGCCGCAAAAAACTTACGACTTTTAATTGCTCAGGAAATGCAGCACCTTCTGCCTAATATTGCCGCAATTTCTGCAGGTGTTGCTCAGGCTGAGCACATTACACAAGCTCAGAAAGCACTCCATCATCTACAATTAACCATTTCACTGTTTAAAGATTGGAACAGTGATATCATTGAAAAATGGGCTATGCAATTGGGCGCATTTAAACAGCAGTTTGAACAATTACACCATTTTGAGCATATGCAAAATACCTTGGGTGGCTTTTTACAAAACCCAACGACCTCAGAAAATTTAACCAAAGATATTTTGTATGCCAAAGAGAAGTTAGGCAATTTGGTTAAATCGACTCAAAATGTGCATCATTATCTTGAGCTTTTAATGTTTAGTTTGAAAGTCGATGAAGCACCGCAACAACATGATTTTAAATGGTATGCTCAAACTACCCTTCAAAACCAATATAAAGCCCTGCAAGAGGCTTTAAATGATGCCGACATTAACAATTTTGAAAGCTTAGATGTGCTTTCTCAGCGCATACAAGAGCTTAAATTTAGCTTCCCAATTTTGACGTCTATTTATGATGTAAAAAACTTGCAGAAATATAGTAAAGCGCTCAATGATGCACAAGTCGCGGCTCAGGAATATCAAGTCCTTTCCTCTTCTGCACAATATATTCAGCAAACAGAGCTGGAAGCTAGTGATTGGTTTGTTCTCGGCTGGTTGACTGCAAAACAAGAGGTTTATGCAGATAAGCTATTAGAAGCGACCGAGCAATTCCTTGTCAGTCGAAAACTCATTAAATAAAACCTAAGGGAGATTCAATGAGTCTCCCTTTTTTATTTGTATCCTACATTGTCATATAGTTATTCATTTGTTGAACATTCATATTCAAAGTTAGCTATTTTCAATTCATCATTTCCTTAGTTTGACTCAGTTACATTGAAATATTTTGAGAACCTATTATTTTTGTTTTCTGGATAAAAACTTTTAAAATAAGCTATCTGAAAACTTAGATTCAGGGTGGTTTTATGTTGAAAAGTCACATACCTGTAATTTATCCCCTATTTTCATTTTCACTTATTTTTATATTTTTCCCAATACTGAGTGCTTGTAGTGAACAACATAAGCCTGTGCAAAGTACCGAATTAAGGCGCACGGCATCCTTACAAGTCGAAAAGCCGCTTTCTCCAACTCAAAACTTTGATCAGACACGACGAACCTTTAAAGTCCTGCGCAATAATAATGAGGACTATGGTGATGAGTCTTACCAAATCAAAACCGATGCTGGCACACTGAGTATTTACAGCATGAACTTGAATCCGCAACAAGGTCAGCTACTATCTAGCGTCAAGTCTGGAGAATGTCTCACCCTATCGAGTCAAAGCGACAATTTAATTGCGGTTAACGGTTATATCAGTGTGATGGAATTGGGCGACATTAAAATTCATCCCTGCAAATAAACTTCAATATAGTATTTGCATATCAGTCATTCAAAAAAACTAAGAAAATTGCCTTAAGGCTACACTGCTATTGGGGGTTTAATTCATAATCCATACTGATTTAACCTTGTGCTAATAACCCCCATGATTTCATGGCATTACTCACCATGCGTTGTAATTGTGTCAAGGCCATACCATCACGTGCTTGTATGGTCATCCCTTGCAATAAGGTCATATAAAAATCAGTCAATTGCTCTGCATGAGCCAAACTTTCAATTTCGGCATTTGCCATAGTGGCTATTTTCACATTAGGGCGTGGATTACATAATCCAAAGCATCCTTGTGCAGCGAACTAAATTCACGTTCTAAGTAATATCGTCAACATATTTAATTAACTGATGTTACGCACGTAAAAGTAATTACGCATTTTTAAAATGATTTTTAAGTCTATTCGACGGAGTCTTACATCTAGGGTTTAAATAAAGGGATTAGCCTTCGGCTGGAAGTACTTTTGTTTCGGCAAAAGTACCCAAAACCATTGTCATCCGCAAAACTCGTTCACTAGCGTCTACTTATTCAAAGTATCGCAAAAACATCTTTAAATAGATGTAGTTCTGTCTCAAACACTTGCGGATGACGTTGCCGCGTATCGCTCTTTTATTTGAATCAAATGGCGCTTCTGATGTTACTGCGTAACATCAGTAATTAACGATATTTATTAATTAACGATATTTCCCAAAGATTTTCCACGTATTGTTATCTGCTAAAGGGTCACTATAGCTATCGCTACGGGCTTTACGTGGTTTGTCACGGGCATCCACCAATTTAAACTCGTTTTCGACACTAAGTACAATGCCATTCACATAAAAACGAGTACGGGTATAATCACTTTGTCCATGTTGAAATACATAGGTTCTGAGGTCAATAAATTCACGGTGTGCGACCAAAGCAGCCGTATCATCGCTGTCTAGCCAATGTCGCATCGCTTGAATTTGATCTGCTTCAAACTGCCCACATTTTTCAACCAAACTTGCAATACCACGAAAGGTTTTAGATTCTTTCGCACGTGTTTTGTTGATTCGAATACGATCCACATGAAAATAAAAAAGCGGCAGATTCAAATGACTCGGCAAATGGATTGCATCAAGGACTTCATCTTCCATAAAGGGTTGAAATAAGTCTTGAGCACGTTCGATTAAGCCTGTCCACTGTGCATAATATTCGGCCACTTCAGACTGCGTACCATAATAAATGGGCAGCCCTTCTACATTGGCTAAGGTTGAGGGCGGCCAAACATTTTGTCGAAGTAATGCAATATCACTTTTCAGACTTTGCACTGCGATTGCGTCTTGCATGAAGCATTCCATTTTACTTAGGCTATTTTTTAGATTAAGTCAAAGGTTTAGTTTCTGCAAGGCTTTGCCTATAATACTGCATTAGATTTTTATGCTAGGACACATTCATGGTTCAAAAGATTGAAGCTACTGATGTAACCGAAGAAGAAGCGTTGAATGCAGCTTTCTTTGAACGTGCGGATGAATTTATTAAACAAGCCAATGAATTTTGTCGTGTTGAAAAAGGTTCTCAAGTTAAACCTGCAGAAATGCGCGGCCAAGTGAGTGCTGCCATGTTATTTGGTACTGCTCGCTTTAATACTTGGGTTGCTGCAAATGGCTTCAAAGATGGCAAAGAAATGCGTGATGCCAAAGATCAAGTGATGTCTTATATTCTTCAACAATTTCAAATGATGCTTGAAGATAATTATGATGAATATTGCGAACAGTTTGAAAACTATCTTCGCTTCCGTCATAACGAAGAATTCCATGCAAATAAGCATGATCACGACCACGATCATCAGCATTAATCAAAAGCCCTTCGGGGCTTTTTTTATACAACTTCTCTTTCACAAAGCTTTGATTTAATATTTAGTCATAACGTTGTATTTTCATCATTCAAACTATTTTCAGTACCTTGTGTATTTGAAAATACAATGAAATACGCAAGAAATGGACATGGCTTTAAGGACAAGGATAGCAATGCAGACACTCGATTTTGCCATCGTGGATTCACATATACATCAATGGGATCCATACAATACCCCACATGCCGCTTCACTTGCCGTGAAATTATTGGGCAAACATCCCTACTTGCTCGACAAAATGATGCGCTTAGTTAAGCCGCAAGAGTTAATTGACACAGTTGGTTTGACCAAACATGTGACGACACCGTATTTGCCTGAAAATTATAAGCAAGATGCAGGACATTATCAGGTCGATCAAATCGTACATGTAGAAGCGAGCTGGCATGACCATAAAGGCAAAGGGGTGGTTGGTGAAACCAAGTTTATTGAATCTTTAGACTTTAACGCTCAAAAAATTAAACTTGGCGCCATAGTCGGCACTGCAGACCCATGTGACAGTAGTTTTAAGAAAATTCTTAAAATGCATAAACAAGCCTCCCCACATTTTCGTGGCATACGAAAAATGGCAGCTGTACATGAAGACCCAAAAGTTCATGCATGGACCAATGAGCCCCATCTCTATACCAATAAAAAATTTATGAAAGGTTTTGAAGCTCTTGCTCAAATGAATTTAAGTTTTGATGCGTGGGTTTATTCAGACCAAATTCGTGATTTAACCGCTTTAGCACGTGCTTTCCCTGAAACATCTATCGTGCTGGATCATTTTGGGACACCTGTCGGTGCCTTTGGACCTGTCGGCTCACATACAGGCTTAACCCAAACTTCACGTGACAATATCTTGTTTCGTTGGAAAGATGATTTAGCTGAACTGGCAAGTTGCCCAAATGTTTATACCAAAATGTCTGGTTTATTCATGCCGGTGCTGGGTCATCAGTTTCATAAAGAACAACGCCTGGCTTCCAAACAAGAGATTTTCGATTGTGCCTTCCCGCTTATTTCTCATGCTCTACAATGCTTTGGGAAATACCGTGTGATGTTTGGCTCTAACTTCCCGATGGATAGCGTGAGTGCATCCTTGGTAAATATTATTGACGCCTTTTCAGATGCGGTCGCGAGTTATGATCCTGATGCACTGACTTTAGTCTTCCAACAAAATGCCCGTCAGTTCTACCGCCTATAAGTTCGTTTAGATAATCTTGCAATCAAGTTATCCATTGCAGCTCAAAAAAAAATCCTCCATCTGGAGGATTTTTTATTCGGTTTATTGTTGAGTAGATTTTGCGGCTTGACCATATTGGTCAGACATCACTTCTACCAAATGTTCAGGTTGAATATATTTTTTGATGACAGCATCAACATCCGCCTTGGTCAAAGCAGCAATGCGTTGATCACGTTTTTCACGATAGTTTAGGTCACGACCTTTTTCTAACTGTGGAATCAACATGCTATGAATGCGACGGTCATCTTCAAGTGCAGTTAAACGCTTTTTCAAAATACTGGCTTTGGCTGCTTCTACTTCCTGTTCCGTCATGCCATTTTTCAATAAGTTTTGCAAAACTTTATGAACAGACTGAGAAACTTGTGCTGATTTACCCGCAGTGTAGTTTGCATCAATACTCAGTACACCCGAATTCACCCATTCATCAAAATTAATGTCTGCACTAAAACCATAAACCAGTGCATTCTTTTCACGTAACTCTTGAGCTAAACGTGAAGACAACTGTGAATCACCAAGTATGTGGCGTAATACTTGTAGTGCAGGAGAATCAGTATGCTCCACACCTACAGGTAGAGTCATAATGGCTTGGTAACTACCAAACTCACGCTGTTCAGACAATGCATGCACTTTCTGTGCGGGATATGCCGTAAACGTAGACTCTAAGCGTTGATATGGCTCGCTGGTTTTCCAATCTGCAAATTCTTTTTTCAGAATTTTTTCAATTTGCTTAGTATCAAAATCACCAGTTACCGCAATTTGTGCATGCTGTGTTTTAAAGAATTTTTGATGTAACTGCTCCACTTGATCACGTGTAGCCGACTCAATTTGTTTTTTCGCAAGTTCAGGTTCGAAGTGATAACGAATATCCCCCGGCTCATAGATCTCGACAATACGCGACAGTGTCATTGCAGCAACGGTATCCGGCTCTGTATAAGGTCGATCTAAACTCGATAAACTTTGCGCTTTAATTAAATCAAATTGTGACTGTTCAAATGCTGGATTTTTAATAACATCAATAACATATTGCAAAAAGTCAGCAAATTTTTCTTTACGAGCAACCACTTGAATCATGAGGCCATTATCATTTGCACTAACCGTTGCACCGCCACCGACATCAATAATTTTATCGGCAATTTGCTGTAAGCTTTGATCTTTAGATGCACGGAACATGAGGTAAGCTGTTAAATCTAGCAACTCCCCTTTATTCATTAAGCTTTGTGCTGTACCAAAATCCAATGCAATCGTAGCATAGGTCTTGTCGTCACGTGTTTTAGTTGGAAACAATGCATACTGAATGCCGTTTTTAAATTTAGCGCGCTGAATCTGTTTTTCTTTCTGATTTAAATATTGCTTAGACTCTGCAACATATTGCTTCACTTCAGCACGATAAACACTCGCATCTTTCAATGGCTCTTCTGCAGGTGCTTGCTGATCTAAAGTTTCAGCAGGTTTCGACGCTGCTTGTTGCTGTGCTTTCTTTTGATCTTCAGGTGTAGGCAGAATATTTCCTGTGACACGGTATTCAGGCTTTAGAAAATCCTTATACACCTGATTCACGTCGCTTACATTCAGCTTTTGTACTTTATCTAAGTCTCGGAAATATTGAGTCCAGTCTCCGTTATAAGCCACAGTATAAGAACTGAGACGTTCGCCAAGTGCCGTAGCGCTATTCTTAACATTGTCAGCCATATTTCGAGTCAGGCTTTTAACACGGTTCAGCTCAACATCATTAAATGCTTTGGTCTGCTCCACACTTTGTGCAAGACTGGTTGCCACTTTGTTTGCATCATGACTTGGGCCATATATCGCCCCCATAAACACCAAATTAAAATCTTTATCTAACCATGTGGTCGATTGAACTGCGGTTGCTGTCCCTGTTTCCACCATGCTTTGGTACAAATGTCCACTTGGCTGTAAGGTATACAACGTTGGAGATACAGCCAAAGCAGTTTTAATTGGTTCGACTGCACCATTTAAATAAATATTAAATTTGCCAAAGTCACTGCCCTTATGAACGGTAAATTCGCGTTGCTTTAATTTCGTTCCATCTAATTTAGGGACTTTGGCCTGTTCAGGAATTTGACGTGCGGCAATTGGGCTAAATTGTTGATCAATTTGTTTTAATACAGCCGCTTTATCAAACTTACCAGAAATCACCATCACTGCATTATTTGGCACATACCAACGGCGATAGAACTGGTTTAATTCGTTCATATTGATCGATTGAAGTTCTTTCAAATCACCAATCGGTAAACGACCTAAAGATTGATTGCCATAGGCTTCTTTTAAAACTTGGTCGATTAAGACGGAAAATGGCTGATCTAAACGAATTTCACGTTCACGCTTAACGATATCAATTTCTGTTGGTACAAACTTTTCCTGAAGTACCAATTTATCCATCCGTTCTGCTTCTAAATGCAAAACTTGATCAATTGAACTTTGTTCAGGACGAATCACATTGGTATATTTCGTTGAATAATAATCTGTACTTGCATTGGTCATCAGCGTGAATTGATCTAAGCGACGCTGAAATTCATCACCTTTGACATTTTCAGTGCCTTTAAAAGCTAAATGTTCAAGCAAATGTGCCAAACCACCTTTGCCCGCAGGGTCATTTAATGAACCCGTGAAATACACCGTATTCATAAACACTTTGCTTTCTTTATCGTTTTGCGCCAAAACCACACGAAAACCGTTGTCTAATTTATATTCTTCAATGGCTTGTTCAGTTTTAACCAATACAGGTTGAGCAAAGAGGCTTGTACTTAAACCTGCAAAAAAAAGTGAAAGCGTTAAATGTTTAATACGCATGTAATTCAAGTGTCCTTTATATTTAGCATCGATCAGCGCAGTGCTGTCGATCAGATTGGTTTTGATTTTATGCTGAGCTTTTCTGGATTAATAGTAGATCTCTTTCATAAATCAAAAAACGATCTTCTTTTTGGTTAATATTTGCACTCCGGATTTCTTAGCATTCGTGCATAATCTGCGGATGAAATACATCGATTCAAACAAGCTTTCTGATCCTCAGT
>NZ_VPAN01000022.1:0-50169 GCF_013419225.1 Acinetobacter sp. YH12097
GAAAACCTTCAAAATTCTTGCTGAGCGATATCGCAATCGAGGCAAAAGACTAGCATTAAGATTCAATCTAATTGCTGGAATTTATAACTTGGAGCTGAGTGAAAAATGACTTATGAAAGAAATCTATAGTTAACTTGATGAATATAAATAGAAATGATGGATAATCAATTAAACTGGGCTAAAGATAATTTTGAGAATATTGAAACTGCATGGGAAGGCGATCTTTGGGATCGCCGTCGCTTAGGAGAGCAACTTACAAATTACGTCGATCGCTTAAATTGCGGAGCTGTTCTTGCTTTGGATGCACGATGGGGTGAGGGAAAAACGTGGTTTGTTCGTCACTGGGCGAAACATTTAGATGATACTCAGCATAACGTGATCTATTTGGATGCATTTGCTAATGATTATTTGGAAGATCCATTTTTAACGATTGCCGCTGAAATAAGTCAAACTTTTAAAGAATCAGAAGAAATTGATGATGATGAAATTAAAGATTTTAATGCTAAGACTGCTTCAGTATTAATATCGCTGGCGGCTGTCATACCAATAATTGCGGCTAAAGCGGGATGCATTGGATTGGCTTGGGTGGAGCTGGAGAAGCATTTAAAGAGGTATATGAAGAAGGCAAAGAGTTGTATGACACAGCAAGTGAGGAAATAGCTGCAAAAGTTAAGGAGAAAATCGAAAAGAAAATAGAGAATCATCAAGTTGAGAAACAAACAATTCATGACTTTAAGAAAGAACTTGCTGAATTAGCAGAAAATTTAGATAAGCCTTTAGTCTTTATTATTGATGAATTAGACCGTTGCCGCCCTGATTTTGCAATACGTTTAATTGAGAGGATCAAACACTTTTTTGATATTAGAAAAATAGTTTTTGTATTGGTAATGAATAAAAACCAACTTATAAATGGTATTCAGCATATTTATGGATATGACAATGAGAGTTCGAAAATATATTTAGAAAAATTTATCGACTTTGAGATTCCCTTGAGAAATCAAGTAAATATTCTGGATAAAAATAAATCTAATTTAGAAGTAATTTCAAAATTATTAAAATTGGTGGGAGAAGAGTCTGTAGATATTGCTTTAGTCGTGCTACTTAGTATTAGTAAAGATATATCCACACGGGAACTTAAGAGGAAAATTAATCTTTATGCTTTATTAAAAAAAGAAAAATTAGAAAATAATATTTTTATCGCTTTGGGAGTAATTAAAGGGGCAAGGGATTTATTGCATGATATGGAACGCATTGCTGTGTTAATAATGAAAATGAAGCAAGGTAATGAAAATGTTTCTGGTCTAAATATGGCTCATTTTAATATAGAAAACTTTAAAGAAATAGTTGAGAAAGAGTTTAATGTTGAGTTATTGATAATTAATGATTATCTTGAACACGTAAGTGCGATGGAAGACTTACGTACCCGCTATCAGCATAATACTTATGAAATAGAATATACTAAGTTTTTAAATAAATATGCATTTAAGCCGTCAGAAGAAATGCAATATCATTTATTCCAGCAGCAATACTTTAACTATATCGAAAACAGTGTATGGCTAGAGGATTAATCAATCTTAAAATAATTTATCAATAGTTCTACATCATCAGTCTGCAACTGTTCCCGCATATTTAAAAACTGCTTTTCATCTAAGTCATAGAGCTTAAGGGAAAGTAGTTTTTTGATATCTTCTTCAGGAAAGCGATATTTAATTACTTTAGCAGGGACTCCGCCGACAACAGCATAAGGTGGCACATCTTTAGTCACCACCGCACCAGTAGCTACTACAGCACCTTCACCGAGTGTAACACCTTGCATAATCATCGCACGTGAGCCGATCCAGCAGCCATCACCAATGATTGTGTCACCCGTAGGGACAAAACTCCGTGTATCAAACGGAAATGCCGAAATCCAGTCTGTGCGGTGGAGTTGGTTACCGCCCATCATAATCACGCATTCTGCGCCAAAACAGACAAAATTACCGATATGTAGCTGGTCTATCGGCTTCTCAGCTGTTGCAGGTTTATCGTGCAGATAACGTACCACACAGCGCTCAAAACCCTGATCCCAATATGCAGAATAATATGAATAATTACCTTTGATGTGAATATTAGGGTTCTTCACTGTTTTAGAGATGAACTCAAACTCACACCAATGATTGACAGGTGAATTAATCAATTTTTCAGACATAACTGGGATACAAAAATAGGGAATGTGCCATTATACCGAATAGATCTTTACGCTGGTGAATAATCCAATTCCACAAATGAACTGATGGCAAAACTAAGTTTTAGGTGGTTTTAGATTGTTGAGGAATACGGGCAATGACCTTAATTTCAAAATCAAAACCCGCCAGCCAATTCACACCTATTGCTGTCCAGTTTGGATAAGGCTTTTGTGTAAACACCTCATTTTTAACTTTCATGATGACTTCAAATTGCTGTTCAGGGTTTGTATGGAAGGTGGTGACATCGACAATTTCATCGAAAGTACAGCCTGCCGCAGCGAGAGTATGGCTAAGATTCTGGAATGCTAGTTTTACCTGTTTCTCAAAATCAGGTTCAGGACTGCCATCTTCACGGCTACCGACCTGGCCTGATACAAAGAGTAAATTTTCCGATTTAATAGCAGCAGAGTAACCATGCTGTTCATACAAGGCATGGCGATCTTGGGGAAATATTGCAATTCTAGTCATGTTTATTCTCATTCAATATCTGGTTTTAAAAGTGGGGGGAAAGCAGCTTTATTTTTGACATACGTATCGTATGTCAACATAATTGACATACGCCTGGTATGTCAATTAAAATTTTTGTGATGATGAGGTAATCAAAGCAATGTCTGTTCGTGAAAAAAAAATGGCGGCAACCCGCAAGAAACTGATTGAAGTGGCACGCCGTACGTTTGCTGAGTATGGCTATGCAGACACCTCAATGGATAAACTCACGGCAGAAGCAGGGCTGACCCGTGGTGCGCTGTACCATCATTTTGGCGATAAAAAGGGCTTATTTGCTGCTGTGGTTAATCAAATTGATTCAGAAATGGCTTTATCTGCCCAGAAGTATCTGGAGCAACCCGAAGATCTTTGGGAGGGGTTGATGCTTGAGGGGAAAACCTATATTGAAAATGCCTTGAATCCTGAGTTTCAGCGAATTGTATTACGCGACGGACCTGCGGTATTGGGTGATCCTGCGCATTGGCCGAGTCAAAACAAATGCTTGAAGTCTACACGTGAATGCGTAGAACAGTTATTGGCAGCAGACCGAATTAAAGCAGTGAATTCTGAAGCGGCAGCCATATTTTTAAATGGAGCAGCCATGAATGCGGCGCTTTGGGTGGCTTCTAGCAAGAATCCTGAGCAGGTGTTGTCAGAAGCATTACATGCCTTTCAACTTTTTGCATCAGGATTATTAAAAGAAGGATAGAGCAGGGGTATAATAATTATTTGTCTGATTATAAAAAACCCCTCAAAAGAGGGGCTTAAAATTGCTATCTTAATGAATTAAAGATATTCAACTTTAGAAACTTCGTACTCAACTTCACCTTGTGGTGTGTTGATTTTTACATCGTCGCCTTCATTTTTACCCAAAAGACCACGAGCAATTGGAGAGTTCACAGAGATTTTGTTGATTTTAAAATCTGCTTCGTCATCACCAACGATTTTATAAGTCTTTTGTTCTTCAGTATCTAAGTTCTCAATGGTCACAGTCACACCGAAAACCACACGGCCATTTTGCTCAAGTGATTTAACATCAATCACTTGGCAAGCACCCAATTTACCTTCGATATCTTGGATACGGCCTTCACAGAAACCTTGTTGCTCGCGAGCAGCGTGGTATTCAGCGTTTTCTTTCAAATCCCCATGTTCACGCGCTTCAGCAATTGCTGCAGTAATACGTGGACGATCAACACTTTTAAGTTGCTGTAATTCTTTCTCTAGGGCAATTTTGCCTTCGGGAGTCATAGGATAACGTTGCATTGTTGTCCCTCATGTTTGTAAAAAGAAAAAATCAGTAAAATTTTTACTGACCTAGAAATGAAAAAAAGCCCGCCACCGAGAGGTGGCGGGACTTCTCGGTAACTTAATTAACCTTTAGTAAGGTCTTGTAAGCGGTATACATCCATTGGCAATTTGATTGCTAAAGCTTGGCATACTGCATCAGCACCGTTAAGGGTAGTTGTGTAATACACTTTACCTTGTAATGCAGAGCGGCGGATCGAGAATGAATCTTCTTGAGCCTGTTTGCCTTCAGTTGTATTGATAATGAGGTGAACTTCGCCATTTTTCAAGCGGTCTACGATATTAGGACGGCCTTCAGTCACTTTGTTCACACGTTCACATTCAATACCAGCATCTTTAATCACATCATAAGTACCGCCAGTAGCGATCACTTTGAAGCCAAGATCTGTCAACTGTTTCGCAATACCAACAGCACGAGGCTTGTCAGAATGACGAACAGATAAGAATGCATGTTTTACTTCGCCTTCCGTTGGTAGGCCTGGTAAACGGTCATTAGAGCCTAACACAGCTTTATAGAACGCTTCACCAAATGTTTTACCTACACCCATCACTTCGCCTGTAGATTTCATCTCAGGGCCAAGAATTGGGTCAACACCAGGGAATTTATTGAATGGGAACACCGCTTCTTTTACAGAGAAGTGTTCAGGAATAATCTCTGTAGTGAATCCTTGAGATTCTAGAGATTGACCTGCCATACAACGCGCAGCCACTTTCGCTAAAGATTCGCCGATACACTTAGATACGAATGGAACAGTACGTGATGCACGTGGGTTCACTTCTAAGATGTATACGTCAGTACCTTTAACCGCAAACTGTACGTTCATCAAACCGATTACGCCAAGCTCTTTTGCCATAGCGATGGTTTGACGGCGCATTTCGTCCTGAACTTCTTTAGATAAAGAGTAAGGAGGAATAGAACATGCTGAGTCACCTGAGTGAATACCCGCTTGTTCGATGTGCTGCATGATACCGCCGATCACAACGTCTTTACCGTCAGATACGCAGTCCACGTCAACTTCAATCGCATCGTCTAGGAAGTGGTCAAGAAGTACTGGCGCTTCGTTAGATGCTTGAACCGCATCACGTAAGTAACGTTTCAATTCTTCGTCGTTGTACACGATTTCCATCGCACGGCCACCAAGTACATAAGATGGACGTACCACAAGTGGGTAGCCAACTTTTGCTGCTTCAGCCATACCTTCTTCAGCAGATTTTACGATGCTGTTGTTTGGTTGACGAAGTTGTAGACGTTGAATCATTTGTTGGAAACGTTCACGGTCTTCTGCACGGTCAATCGCGTCAGGTGATGTACCAATAATTGGCGCACCAGCTTCTTCTAAAGCACGAGCCAATTTAAGCGGAGTTTGACCGCCGTACTGAACGATAATACCTTTAGGCTTCTCGATACGCACGATTTCAAGTACATCTTCCAAAGTAATTGGTTCGAAGTACAAACGATCTGATGTGTCGTAATCTGTAGAAACCGTTTCAGGGTTACAGTTCACCATGATGGTTTCATAACCGTCATCACGCATAGCAAGCGCCGCGTGTACACAGCAGTAATCGAACTCGATACCTTGACCAATACGGTTTGGACCGCCACCGATGACCATGATTTTGTCACGGTTAGACGGATTCGCTTCACATTCTTCATCGTAAGTTGAGTACATGTAAGCTGTGTCAGATTCAAACTCTGCAGCACATGTATCTACACGTTTGTAAACTGGAGTTACGCCCAAGTTCCAACGGTGTTTACGGAATTGTTTTTGTGAAATGCCCATCAAGTCCGCAATGCGAAGGTCAGATAAACCTTTGCGTTTGAACGAACGGATGTTGTCAGCGTTTAAGTCACCAAAACCTAAAGTTTTGATTTGGTTTTCAGTTTTGATGATGTCTTCGATTTGAATCAAGAACCAACGGTCAATTTTGGTTGCTTCAAATACTTCATCAAGGGTGAAACCGTGACGGAATGCATCGCCTACATACCAAATACGCTCTGGACCTGGAACTTTCAATTCAACAAGAATTTTCTCACGTGCGCCTTCAGTGCCCACAGCGATTTTTTCGTCAAAACCACATGCGCCCACTTCAAGACCACGAAGTGCTTTAGACACAGACTCTTGGAAGTTACGGCCAATCGCCATTACTTCACCTACAGATTTCATCTGAGTCGTCAAAGTTGCGTCAGCTTGCGGGAATTTCTCGAAGTTGAAACGAGGAATTTTCGTTACAACATAGTCGATCGCAGGTTCGAAAGATGCAGGTGTTGTACCGCCAGTGATGTCATTTTTCAACTCATCGAGGGTATAACCTACAGCTAATTTAGCCGCAATTTTCGCAATTGGGAAACCAGTTGCTTTAGAAGCAAGGGCAGATGAACGAGAAACACGTGGGTTCATCTCGATCACAACCATACGGCCGTCTTTCGGGTTGATACCGAACTGAACGTTCGAACCGCCAGTTTCTACACCAATTTCACGAAGTACAGCTAAAGATGCATTACGTAAAAGTTGGAATTCTTTGTCAGTCAATGTTTGTGCAGGAGCAACAGTGATTGAGTCACCTGTGTGCACGCCCATTGGGTCAAAGTTTTCGATTGTACATACAATGATACAGTTGTCGTTTTTGTCACGAACAACTTCCATTTCGTACTCTTTCCAACCAATTAAAGATTCATCGATCAATAATTGTTTAGTTGGAGAAAGATCGAAACCGCGTTCACAGATTTCAATGAATTCTTCACGGTTGTATGCGATACCGCCGCCTGAACCACCCATAGTGAATGATGGACGGATAATGACAGGGAAGCCGAAACGCGCTTGAATTTCAAGTGCGTGTTCCATGCTTTCTGCAACGTCAGCGCGAGGGCATTCCAAACCAATTTTGCGCATTGCGATATCGAAAAGTTTACGGTCTTCCGCTTTTTCGATTGCTTCTTTGGTCGCGCCAATCAATTCAACATTGTATTTTTCTAAAATACCGTTGGCATCGAGTGCAAGGGCACAGTTCAATGCTGTTTGACCACCCATTGTAGGAAGAACTGCGTCTGGGCGTTCTTTCTCAATGATTGCAGCTACAGTTTGCCAAGTAATCGGCTCGATGTAAGTTGCGTCTGCCATCGCAGGGTCTGTCATAATGGTCGCTGGGTTAGAGTTCACCAAAATAACACGGTAGCCTTCTTCACGAAGGGCTTTACATGCTTGCGCACCTGAGTAGTCAAACTCACATGCCTGACCGATCACAATCGGACCAGCACCAATAATTAAGATGCTTTTAATGTCTGTACGTTTAGCCATGATGCTTCCTTAATTACTTCTTAGATGCTTCGATAAGTTCGATGAAATGATCGAACAGTGGTGCGCAGTCATGTGGACCAGGGCTTGCTTCTGGGTGGCCTTGGAAACTGAACGCAGGTTTGTCTGTACGGTGAATCCCTTGTAGGGTTTGGTCGAACAGTGATTTGTGCGTAGCTTTCAAGTTTGCAGGTAATGTTTCTGCATCTACTGCGAAGCCATGGTTTTGCGAAGTAATCATCACAATACCAGTTTCCATGTTTTGAACAGGGTGGTTGGCACCGTGGTGGCCGTGAGGCATTTTCACAGTTTTTGCACCTGAAGCAAGTGCAAGAATTTGGTGACCCAAGCAAATACCAAATACTGGTACATTGCGAGCATCTTCTACAATTGTTTTTACAGCTTCAATTGCGTAGTCACATGCAGCTGGATCGCCGGGGCCGTTCGATAAGAACACGCCATCTGGATTCAATGCAAGTACGTCAGCAGCAGGAGTTTGCGCAGGCACGACAGTCAATTTACAACCGCGGTCTGCGAGCATACGTAAGATGTTGGTTTTGACACCGTAATCGTATGCAACAACATGGAATTTAGCTTCAGGCTGAGAGAAACCTTTACCTAATGTCCAAGAACCTTCAGTCCATTCAAAGCCTTCAGGGTCACAGCATTCTTTTGCAAGGTCTAAACCATTTAAACCACCAAAAGCGCGTGCTTTAGCTAAAGCTTCTTCTTCTGTAATGTTTTCGCCAGCAAGGATACAACCATTTTGTGCACCTTTTGCTCGCAGAATACGCGTTAATTTACGTGTATCGATGTCTGCAATAGCAACAACATTGTGTTGTTCAAGGTAATCACCAAGTGATTGCTCAGCACGGAAGTTGCTATGCAATAAAGGTAGGTCACGAATGATCAATCCGTTAGCCCATACTTTATGAATTCGACCTGACTCAGCGTCTTCATCATTACAACCTGTGTTACCGATATGTGGGTAAGTTAGTGTCACAAGTTGTTGTGCATAACTAGGGTCAGTCAAAATTTCTTGATAGCCAGTCATTGCTGTATTAAAAACGACTTCACCAGTCGTACTACCCGATGCGCCAATAGAAGTACCTTTAAAGATAGTTCCGTCGGCAAGGGCTAAAATTGCTGGGGTGCTCAAACCAAAGCTCCTGAAATTTAGGCTGTAAAAAAGCGAGAAGACGAAAAAAAAGGAAGGCTGCTTAAAAACCTACCCTCCTTACATCTGCTCGCTTGAACTTAACACGGCATTATACGCAGAAAGCCACTGAAAGTCCATCGTAAATATCAGGAATAAAGCAGATAAAGCGCTTGCATTTTAGAATAAAGTTTGGTTTTGCAAAATCTTAGAAAAATGTAAGCAATTAATTATTGTCAGACAAATCATAAATTAAAATTTATCAAAAAGCGCTAATGTGGGTCGGTCAGCAAAAACTATAGGTACAAAGTCATGGCAACACAACAAAAACAAACAGCGGCTAAAACCTCCCTGAAAGAAGTCGTTATCGAAGGTGCTGAAAAGCTTGAACAAGTTGCAAAAGAGGCAAGTGTTCAAGCCACAGAAGCGGTCACTGAAAGCAAAGAAAAGATCGGAGCAGAGGCAAAGCAGTTGAATGCCAGTGTGCAAGATCAATTGCGTCAGTTGAAGCAAGATGTATTGAATAAACTTGATCAGTTAAAAGTTCAGTTTGGTTCATCGCAAAAAGATTTTAGTGAACTCAAAGAATTTGTGAAAACTGAATTTAATACGGTTATTGATGATCTTTCAAAACTTGGAAAAGAGCTGAAAGAAGATGTGACCCAAATTTCAGGAAAGCACAAAGATCATCTAACAGAAACATTTAAGCGTTCTAAGGAGCATACTTTGGAAGCGTGGAAAAAAGTTTCACCAGTGAAAGCTGAAGTTACGGATCAAACCACAGATCTTAAAAGTTAATTGTGAATGACATGAATTTTAAAACGCTTGAGCTAAATCTAGTCATTCCAGGGAGCTGGATTCGGTGAGAGCGAATTAAACTTCAATTTAACGCTAAATATGCAAAAGGGAGTCATTAATGGCTCCCTTATTGTGAATGGTACATTTAAGTCCAAAGCACCTATTTAAAAATAGACAGGCAATAAAAAAGCAAAAGATCGTACTTTTGCTTTTTATTGAAGATCAAAACATTAAAAATTTAGAACTGATGTAGCCAATCACGTTTGTTGTGAAAGTCAGCATTTGGACTACTATGCTGCATGGCATAGTACTGTTCACCTTGAGAGGTTTTCAGTACTGCAGTTAGACCAATATAGAGATCTTCCCATTTAAGTTTGTACTTCAGCATAAATTCTGTCAGATCAAGACTGACATTTAAGCCATAGTGCGTCCGTTTCAACTGATTCAGTTCGATATCGTAAGCAGCTTGTGGCGGCATATCTTCTGGATAGCGATATTCTTCAAACTGGTAAGCCTGCCAAGCTTGTGAAGGGGAGAGGTTGATTTCACGATAAAAGTCTTCATTGCGTACACCAATAAAAACTTCTAAGCAGGTCTGTTCCCACAAAAAATCGATTCGTGGGTGAGCTGATACCAATTCTGGCCATTGAATCAGTTGGTTTGGGTCTCGAATCCAATAACCCACATTTAAAGTATATGGGCTTTGTTGTTCGATAGCACCAACGACTGATACAGCCTGAAAGCGACGATCAAAAGCGCTGAGTTCGAAACTTGCCATAAATGCTTAGTTAGACAGGTGTGCGTAGCGAACAAGGTTAGACAGTTTTGCATTTTGTTTTGCCGCTTTGCGGTAAATCAAAGCAATCTTACCAATCGTTTGAACAACTTCAGAACCTGAAACAGTCGCAATTTCAGTAATCATTGCAGCACGAGCTTCACGGTCTTCTGCCACAACTTTCACTTTAATTAACTCATGGTCGTTTAACGCACGGTTTAATTCTTCAATAACGCTTTCTGATAAGCCTTTGTCCGCAACCATTACAACTGGGTTTAGGGTGTGACCAATTTGACGTAAGCGTTTACGTTCTTGAATAGATAAAGCCGCCATAAATATAACCTAATTTTAAAAACGACCTAGTATAGCAAAATCAAAGTTGAAGCGCTGTATTTAATCGGCATTTTCTCGATGAAGATTATTGAAAAAAACATGATTTAAGATGCTTTTTAGATACACATGTCTACTGCAAAAGTGCTGAATTTCACGTACAATCAAGACTGAGAAGTTTTTTTTATTTAGAGAGTTATGGCTACCCGCATTACTAACCAGAAATTATCCAAAAGTAGTCGTGACTGGATGCGTGAGCATCTTGATGACCCCTTTGTGAAAAAAGCACAAAAGGAAGGATATCGTGCGCGTGCCGCTTATAAATTGCTTGAAATTCAAGAAAAATACAAATTGATCAAGCCGGGCATGACCGTTGTCGACTTAGGTGCTGCACCAGGCAGTTGGTCGCAAATTGCCGGAAAACTTGTTGGTGACAAAGGTTTGGTGATTGCTTCTGATATTTTACCAATGGATGCTTTACCGGATGTGACCTTCTTGCAAGGTGACTTTCGTGAACAAGAAGTGTTCGATGAATTGTTAAAAATTTTAGATGGACGTACTGTAGACGTTGTAATTTCAGATATGGCCCCCAATACATCAGGTAATAAGGCTGTAGATCAACCGCGTCAGATCTATCTTTGTGAATTAGCAATCGACTTTGCTCAAAAGGTTCTTGGACCAAATGGACAGTTTGTTGTTAAAGTGTTCCAAGGTATTGGATTTGATGAATACCGTAAGCAAGTTGTAGACACATTTGATGTGCTGAAAACAGCAAAACCGGCGGCTTCACGTGCTCGATCTAAAGAAGTGTTTTTAATCGGGCAGGGACGTAAGAAAGCTTTCAAGTAAAGTTTACTTGCCAACTCGTTAAAAATTGTGCATTTTGTACGTTTTTAAATTATTGCGAAGCTACTCTGCAGCGTAAGTATTAGAGTCACCCATGTAAGTGGGATTGAACGAATTAGATAGAAATGGGAATAAAGCTTTGAGCGATCTTTTTAAGAATGCCGTGTTGTGGCTGGTTATCCTAGGCGTGCTGGTTTTAATCTTCAGCAACGTCAGTGACCGCAATCAACCGACCGCGATGAACTATTCTGAGTTCGTGGCAGCCGTAAATGCGGGTCAGATTAAACAAGTCACCATTGATGGCGAAAGAATTCGTGGCGAAAAATCAAACGGTTCAGAGTTTGAAAGTATCCGTCCTGCGGTTCAAGATCCTGAACTTATGCCGAACCTGATCAAGAACAATGTTGTTGTTGAAGGTACAGCGCCACAGCGTCAAAGTATTTTGATGCAACTTCTGATTGCAAGTTTCCCTGTTCTTTTAATCATTCTGTTATTCATGTTCTTTATGCGCAACATGGGTGGTGGAGCTGGTGGTAAGAATGGCCCAATGAGTTTTGGTAAGTCAAAAGCAAAAATGCTGTCTGAAGACCAAATCAAAGTGACATTTACTGATGTAGCGGGCTGTGATGAAGCTAAACAAGAAGTTGTTGAAATCGTTGACTTCCTAAAAGATCCATCTAAGTTCAAACGACTTGGTGCAAGCATTCCGAAAGGCGTGCTTATGGTTGGTCCTCCGGGTACGGGTAAAACTTTACTTGCTAAAGCGATTGCGGGTGAAGCGAAAGTACCGTTCTTTAGTATTTCGGGTTCTGACTTTGTTGAAATGTTCGTGGGTGTGGGTGCGTCTCGTGTCCGTGATATGTTTGAACAAGCGAAGCGTCATGCACCATGTATCATTTTCATCGATGAGATCGATGCCGTTGGTCGTCACCGTGGTTCAGGTACAGGTGGTGGTAATGATGAGCGTGAGCAAACATTAAACCAAATGTTGGTTGAAATGGATGGTTTTGAAGGCAACGAAGGTATTATCGTCATTGCTGCAACAAACCGTGCTGACGTATTGGATAAAGCTTTACTTCGTCCAGGTCGTTTTGACCGTCAAGTGATGGTATCTCTACCAGACATTAAAGGCCGTGAACAAATCCTGAATGTACATTTGAAAAAATTACCTTCTGTGACTGGTGTAGACGTGAAAGTTTTGGCACGTGGTACACCGGGCTTCTCGGGTGCTCAGTTGGCTAACCTTGTAAACGAAGCGGCACTGTTTGCTGCACGTCGTAACAAGAACACGGTCGATATGCATGACTTTGAAGATGCGAAAGACAAGCTTTACATGGGTCCTGAACGTAAATCGATGGTGATTCGTGAAGAAGAACGTCGTGCGACGGCTTATCATGAAGCAGGTCATGCAATTGTTGCTGAAATATTGCCGGGTACAGACCCTGTGCATAAAGTGACAATCATGCCGCGTGGTTGGGCATTGGGTGTGACTTGGCAGTTGCCTGAACATGACCAAACCAGCCATTACAAAGACAAAATGTTGAATGAACTTTCAATTTTGTTTGGTGGTCGTATTGCAGAAGAAGTCTTCATTAACCAAATGTCGACTGGTGCTTCAAATGACTTTGAACGTGCAACGAAAATGGCACGAGCAATGGTTACTAAATACGGTATGTCCGATAAAATGGGCGTCATGGTTTACGAAGATGACTCACAGCAGTCATTCATGGGTGGTTTAGGAAGTCGTGTGATTTCTGAAGCAACTCAGCTTGAAGTTGACCGTGAAGTTCGCCGTATTTTAGATGAGCAATATAAAGTTGCTCGCGATATTCTTGAAAATAACAAAGATATTGCACATGCCATGGTGAAAGCATTGCTTGAATGGGAAACCATTGATCGTGATCAAATCCGTGACATTATGGAAGGTCGTGAACCTCAACCACCAAAAGTGTACATCGCTGAAAATCCAGTGATTGATGTCACACCAACGGATGGTCCAGATGTTCCACCACCATTACCGTCATTGCCAAAAGCATAAAATTTTAAAACCACCTTCGGGTGGTTTTTTTATATGAAAATAAATGCATGTGAACGAAATGCTGAGCAAACTTAGCGTTAAAATAAGCGCAGCAAAATCTGGGATGTGTACTATGAAGTTGGTGTCTTTGCCTAATAAAATTTTAAACTGTGGTAATTTGCAATTAGATTTGTCAGAGCCACATGTGATGGGGATTTTAAATGTCACACCGGACTCTTTCAGTGATGGTGGCAAACACAATGGTAAAGACCAAGCTATAGCACATGCCTTACAAATGATAGTGGATGGCGCGACAGTGATTGATGTCGGTGGTGAGTCAACACGTCCGGGTGCATCTGTTGTTGAGGTTGAAGAAGAAATTCGACGGGTCGTACCCGTCGTTGAAGCCTTAACTAAACACAATGTAGTGATTTCTATCGATACCTCACAGCCTGAGGTGATTGAGGCAGCGGTTCAGGCAGGTGCGCATATCTGGAATGATGTACGTGCATTAACTCGGCCGAATGCCTTAGAAACCGCTGCAAAACTGGATATTCCAGTGATCATTATGCATATGCGCGGCGAACCCACCACGATGAATAATCTAGATCAGTATCAAGATGTTGTGGCTGATGTCATTGATGAATTAAAGCAACGCGTGCAAAATGCATTGGACGCAGGCGTGCGTGCAGAAAATATTATGATTGATCCGGGTTTTGGTTTTGCTAAAAATGCGCAGCAAAACTTAAAGCTTTTACAGCAATTCTATCAATTGAATGACATGGGCTATCCGATCCTGTCTGCATTATCACGTAAGCGTTTTATCGGTGAAGCACTTGGCGGTGCAGATGCACAAAATCGCGCTGTAGGCTCGGTTGCAGCGCATCTACTCAGCATTCAACAAGGTGCATGTATGGTTCGCGCACATGACGTCAAAGCGACGGTAGATGCGATACGTGTTTGGCAAGCCATGCAGAATGCAGTGTGATTTGAAAATACTGAATCCCAATAAATTTGGTGAATTGTAGTATTTGTGTTATATAAGCGCCCTGAATGTTTTGTGATAGAGTTTCGTATGTTTGCAGATTTACTGCTACCCATGTTTGATGATGAATATTACCCAGATGTGTTGGTTGCAGAGGTGAAGTTATTGGTTGTTCAATTTGCGAAGAAAATTGCAAAAGCAGATTTAAGTTCAACTGATATCTACCATTTTGCCAATGAAACGGTTGCACAGCTCAATAAGATGAAACCTCAATTTGAAGATTTAGATTCGTCTTTGGATGATACGGCTGCAGATTATATTGCAGAAGCCATGATGATGGTGCTGCAAGATGAAGGTCATATGGAAATTGAAATGGAAGAGTTGGTTGCTAACCGAGAATGGTAATTGAACTTTAAATAAAAGCCCTGTAGTGACAGGGCTTTTTTGTGTCTAGGGATTTATAAAATTATTCAGCATTGTCTATAAAATCTTTAAACGATGATTTGATCGATGCTGATAGTTTCTGTTCTTCTTGCATGGCTTGTAAGTGTAGTGTGTAGAAATACGTTTGATGCACTTTTTGTTTTAAGGATTGTTGATAAGACCAAAATGCCAGTTGGCGAAGCTTTTGTAGTTTTACCCGTTCAATGGCGCTGCTTTCAGGTTTATAAAATAATTCAGTAAATACACATAAAAACAGACTGAAAAAAAGTCCGCAGAGACTGATGAGGTTTAATACATCTGCTTGTAGATACTTAAAGTTTATAGCGAGGATAAGTGTTAATCCGCCAAGGAGATATAGTTGTATTTGCAGGCGTTGAACTGCGGACTTGCTGCTAAAACTTGCTTGATAATGTGCATACCAAACATAGCAATAGATCAAAGCAAGAATAATCAATATACCAAGATTAAACGCCATGTTTGGGTCGTGAATTGAAAGTGCTGTTGAAAGTATATGCCCAAGTACAGCGCTGCCAAGAGAGATTAAAAGTATCAGGCAAAAGCTAAAGATTAAAACGGGTGCAGTGGGCGTGAGATTGATGATTTTAAAATGCGCAAACAGCAACCGTTGATAAAAGGCATCGGGATGTTTGAGCTGTAGTGCAGGGAGATCAAAATCTGAAGATATTGGCATTGAATAATAATAGATTTATAAATTTTAGGCATAAAAAAACCAGCAAATTGCTGGATCTTTTATTGCACCAATCTTAGAGGTATAAGAATGGTGCCCGAGGCCAGACTCGAACTGGCACGCTTTGTGGGCGGGGGATTTTAAATCCCCTGTGTCTACCGATTTCACCACTCGGGCATGTGCGCAATAATAGAGTACGAAATGAAGCTTGGCAAGAGTATTTGATGGTGTTTGTTTTAAAATCAATCAATTCATGCATATAAGTTGAAAATATTCAAAAATAGCGATGTATTGAATGACTTTTTGAGCAGTGATTTAAAGTTTTTTGCACTATATCAATGCCAGCTTATTTCATTAACTCATCAAGATAATGTTCAACATTTTGGTGCTTTAGCTTTTTACATAGCTGATTTTCCTGATGCAGCATTTGTATGTGCAAATTTTGGAACAGGGTAAAGCGCTCAGATAACTGTTTATGATTTGCCTGATTCGGATTACTGAGCGACAAACGTAATTTTGCTTTAAGCATTTGTTTATACGACCAATAAGCAATACGACGTGTTTCTTGCAGAAAATAGTATTCTTGCGTGTTACTTCCACCTTTGAATAGATTTTCTTTATAAAAACGCACAAAGCCGAAACTCATGGCGAAAAAGAACAATACAGATTGAACAAAGGTGCTTTGTAAAAAGGCGATATTGAGTAACTGTAATAAAATCACGATCGCAAGTCTGAACGGCGTATTCTTCAAACTTTGATACAGTGACATTGAACTGTGCTTGATTTGCTTGATGACTAAGGGTACAACCAGCATGAAAAACAGCATAATACTCAGTACAGCAATACCATGAGCTCGAAACTCACTCATTTCTGGAAAATACAGTTGCACTGCATGTCCAATACTCATGCTCAAAGAAATAAAAATCATCGCCGCCAAAACCCAAGGAATAAGCTCTTTGAGTTCGTCTAAAATGCCTTGAGTTTTCAGTTGGCTATAAAATAAATAATTATGTTTAAAGGCTGCTGGATATTGCTGTTTCAGTTGTTGAAGGTAAAGCGCAGCCTGTTTCTTTTGAGCCATATTGTGACGTTAGTATTAAAGCGTGAAAGTAATATAGTTGATTTCGATATTTTTGACATAATTTTTTTCTAAATCATGTTGTATATCTGAACATTATAAGAGAAAACGCAATTTCTATAGCGAAGGTCGCAGTTTTCATGCTGCTTTTATGCGAAAATACATACTTATTGAATATTAAGTTTTTATAGGCAGTTTATGACTGATCATTCTCCTGAAACATTAAGCGATATCGAAATTCTAGACATTCTTCAGTCGATGAAATCAGATGTTTTAAATACTGAAGCAAATGAAGTGATTCGTAGTGGGGGAAAAGCTGGTCGTCAAGAAGCACACAAACAAGCTTTGGTAAAATTAAATCAAGCATTTGAAGATAAATTTGTTGAAGCTGTGACTTTGGCTTTAGGCTTAAATGAAGGCCAAAGTAAAAAAATACGCTACAAAAAAGATCGTATCCGTATTTTGAAAGTTCGTGGTATCGATTATTTAGCGATTGATGGTGCCGAAACTGCACAAGTACTGTCACAAGTTGCACAAGCGATTGTACGTGAAGACGCAACGGTGACTCATGACCTGCATAACATTTTCCCATTTTGGAAAGAAGGCTGGCCAATGGTGCAATTCGACAATGTCTATAAAATTTTAGAAGATGACATTCGTATTCATTATGAAGCAGTTCTAGAAGCATTAATTTCAAAGCATTAATCACTACAAATGAACCTGTGAGTGTAAAACACTGGCTGGTTCATTATTGTTAAGCATAAAAAAAGCACCTGATGGTGCTTTTTTTATCTTTAACTTTTTAAGTTAAGCTCGAATAAAACGGAAACATTCCAAAGATCAGACCTGCTGCTAACATGACAAAACACGTGATTACAGCCCAGATAATGGTAAATTTCTGATGTTGTCCAAACTCGATACCCGCAAGTCCACAGAGTAAATAGGTCGAAGGGACAAGTGGAGAGAGTAGGTGTACAGGTTGCCCTACGATGGAGGCACGTGCCATTTCTACAGGTGCAATTCCATAATGAGCTGCTGCATCTGAAAGAATTGGCAAAACCCCCAAAATAGAAAGCATCATTCGACATAAAGAAAGTCATCGGCATACTGATGACAGCGGTAATCGGTGCTAAATAGGGACCCATACTTTCAGGGATAATTGCCACAAGTTGTTTGGACATGGCTTCTACCATGCCTGTTCCAGCTAAAATTCCGGTAAAAATACCTGCAGCAAAAATGATGCCGACCACGTTTAAAGCACTACCTGCATGATGTGCGATTAACTTTTTCTGCAAGTCGACATTTTTGTAGTTGACGACTAGCGCAATACATAAAGCCACCATGAATAAAATAGACATAGGTAAAATACTAAAAACCAGACAAATCATCAGAACGACGGTTAACAGTGCATTAAACCAACGTAGATCTGCGCGGTTGGCTTCTGGATTATCTGAGATTTGAATGTTTTCACCATGACTGATATCCAATTGGACAATTCCCAGACGCTTTCTTTCCATGCGACCATACATCGTTCCTAAGAAGTACAACCAGCTGATGGCAAATAGCATCGGTAAAACCATCGGAACAAATACATCACTTGGGTCGACATGAAGCGCGCTGGCGGCGCGGGCTGTAGGCCCACCCCATGGCGTAAGGTTCATAATGCCGCTAGAGAGCATAATCAAACATGCCATAATCAATGGGCTCATACCTAAGCGCTTATAGAGTGGCAGCATGGCAGCAACACAGATCATATAGGTTGTAGAACCATCTCCATCCAAAGAGACAATTAACGTCAGGGTAATGGTTCCAAGGACAACTTTTAACGGATCACCTTTGACCATTTTTAAAATAAATTTCACCTAAGGGTCGAACAAACCTGTATCAATCATGATGGCAAAATACAGAATCGCAAAAAGCAGCATGATGCCAGTCGGTGCAAGTTTTTTTACACCTTCTATCATCATTTCGCCAATTTCATTTATTTGTATGTGTGACAAGCTGTCAAAAAAAAAACCAAGTAACCACGCAATCAAGGCAAAAAGTAGGGGAATTAAAGTCAGTGCGACAAGTGGGCTTAAGCGTTTCGACATGATCAAATACATAAAGCACAAGATCATGCCCAAACCGAGTACGGTTAACATGGTTCATTCCTTTGAAATATAAAGCTGTTTTTAAATCCAAGGGCAGAGCATAAAGAGAAAATTCATCAGTCAAAACAAAGGTGAGAAAATGTGAAATACATCACTATTTTGATGAAAAATAGTCATTAATAATGAAGGTATTAAGGAGGGGTAGTTCTTCGATTTATTTTAATTTTTATTCAAAAAAAGTGGTCTGTTTACATATATTCAACATCTGTAGAGAACTGTAAGTGCGTGTAGATTCAGTTTGATCACAATAAGTGCGCTTAAGCAAAAATAGACAGTAGCGTCCGAATCGGCCAACTAAAAAATCGGAACCAAAAAATTAAGGGATTATAAAAAAACAGACCAAAACGCATAGTTTCGTCAAAATGTTGTCTGCCGCGTTCATAAGGATAAGGTGTTAAAAACCAAGCAGTGACGATCAGTGCAACACCGAGCAATAGAAATAAAGGTTGTGGATGAGCTTTGAAAAAATAATAGATTAGATAAGCCCCAGTATAAAAACTAAAGCAAGTCAAAATCGCTTTAAGTGAAAAAGACATCTTCGTATTCCATCGTATTTATATTTTATTGTTTTAGAAAAAAAAGAATCGAATTAATCCGATTCTTCTGGTGTATCTAGTTCAGTTTCAGCCTGTTGTAAGCGGGTCACTAATAATTGGTCAATTTTAAAGTGGTCTACATCCACAACTTCAAATTTGTAGCCATGATAGGTGACAAAGTCCGCTGGACGTGGAATTTTACGCAGTTTAAACATCATAAAGCCCGCAAGGGTTTCATAGTTTTCTTCATCGGGCATTTCATCTAAAGCGAGGGCATGCTTTAAATCTTCGATTGGTGTACTGCCATCGATAAGCCAAGAATCCGCATCACGTTTAATAATTTGTTGTTCTGCTTCAATCGGTGTTACCCAGTCGCCCATCACGGTAATCATAATGTCGGAGAGGGTAATAACGCCGACAACCAACGCATATTCGTTAATTACTACGGCAAATTTTTCTTTGGTTGAACGGAAACGATCGAGTAATTCGGACAGTGTTAAAGTATCTGGAATCGTGAGGACATTACGAATGGTATTTTCGTTGAGTTGTAAAAGTGACTGATTGTTCAAGATACGAACCAAAATATCTTTGGCATCTACATAACCAATCACGTCATCAATATTTTCACTACAGACCAAAAACTTCGAATACGGAAATTCTGCGAGTTTTTGACGAATACTGGCTTCTGATTCTTTTAGGGTAAAGTACACCACATTTTCACGTGTAGTCATACTTGAAGGGACATTACGTTCTTCCAGTTCAAATACGTTTTCAATAAAGTGGTGTTCTTGCTTTTGTAGTACACCAGCTTGAGCACCGGCATCCATCACGGCTGAAATATCGTCAAAGGTAATATTGTCATCACGTGTTGTATTCACTTTGAATAAACGAAACAACAAATTGGCAATGGCATTAATCACCCATGCCATTGGTTTACACACTTTAATGAAGATTTGAATCGGGTCTACAACAGCAACGGCGATTTTTTCAGGTGCGATCATCGCCAAACGTTTTGGCATCAAATCAGCAAATAGAATGAATAAGGAGGTGACTAAAGTAAACGACAGGGTGAATCCTATGGTTTCAGTCCACGGGCCCTGATAAAAACGGGTCACTAAGGTTATGAAATAAGGACGAAATGCACCTTCACCCAAAATACCGCCAAGAATTGCCACGGCATTTAAGCCAATTTGTGATGCGGCGAAAAAGTCTGCTGAGTTGGCTTGTAAGTCAAGCACACGTTGTGCACGTGAATCTCCAGATTCAGCCAAAATTTTAAGCTTTACTTTTCGTGCACCCGCAAGGGCAATTTCTGTTAAGGATAGAAAACCCGCACCGACGATCAGGAGAATAATAATGACAATATTTTGGAAAAGGCTCACGAATACACCTGTTTGTGATTCATTCTATTTTTCTGTATTTCTAACACAAAAATGGGCAAGGTAGTAGTCTTAACTACTACCTATATAGTGACAGTATACGTTTGAATTAATAAGGAATTAAAGAACTAATTACTGATACTGTGAAAACTGAGAGTTATTCATTAAGTATTCGCGGTTTTCTTCTTCAATCATTTGACGTGCAACATACAAAATAAGTTGACGTAACCAGCGATGAGCAGGGTGATGATGAAGTAACGGACACCACGCCATTTTTAATTCAAATTCAGGAATATAGAATGGAGGATCACGAAGTAATAGGTTTTGACTTTTAGCTTGAAGGCGAGCAATACGGCTTGGCAGAGTCGCAACTAAGTCAACATTCGATGCCAATAAGCCTGGCATTTGATAATGACGGGTGAAAACTGAAATTTTACGTTTTTGGCCAATACGTTCTAAGGCTTGATCAATCCAACCAAGACCCGCTTGTTTTTCAGGATTGACACCAAATCCAACACCCATACCTGTTTTAGACACCCAAATGTGTTGTGCATCTAGATAGCTCTTCAGGTTTAAATTATTTGCAGCAGGGTGCTTGGCATTTAAAAGGCATGAAAAACTGTCACGCCAGACCAATACTTGGTGGAAACTTTGCGGAATTTCATTAAAGCGGTTAATCGCCAAGTCGACTTTACCTTGTTCCATATCTCGATAAGACACATCACTTGGTGTTAAAAAGTCCAGAACCACATTGGGTGCTTCGGAGCGCAAAGCTTTTACTAGGCGCGGTACCAGTGTTGCTTCAGCATAATCTGAAGTCATGATGCGGAAGACACGATTTGAAGTGTAAGGTCGGAACTCGGTACGGGGTTCCAAAATCATCGAAAGGTCAGAAAGTGCATCACGGATACGTGGCTGTAATTCAAGTGCACGTTCTGTAGGTGTCATACCTTCTGAAGAACGAATAAGAAGTGGATCATTAAATAAGTTGCGTAAACGACGTAAAATATTACTCATCGCAGGCTGAGTTACACCCAGTTGCTCGGCAGCACGAGTCACGTTTTTTTCACGAAGAAGTACATCAAGATAAATTAATAGATTGAGATCGACCCGCTCCAGATTCATAAAATAAATACCGACAATAAAATCATGAAATTTATCTGATTATGCCATAACTACTAAGGCTTGTGTAAAAAATGGATGAAAAAATGACGTGTACTTTTGTACTAAAATTCGGCAGTTTTAAGACAAATTTGCTGAAGTGCCAGCACATATTTCTTAAATACTTATTATCTGTTTAGACCGATATTTTTAAGTGAGTGAAATAAAAATACGGAGCAATTTTGTTTATGCGATGTGATGTTCATAAAACAAAAAAATTAGATGAAATATCTCATTTACATGATCATTTGAAGACAGAATAACCAAGTATTTAGCTTGGTGAATTTGGGCAAAAATGGCGTAAAAAATGCTGTTTTTTTTAAAAGTGAATGCTCAGTCGACTTAAGTCTAATGAAGAATAATTCATCAAAATGTTTGAAAAATAGACAAAAAAATTAGCAAAATATTTTAATAAAAGTATTTAAATACAAATACTTATAAATGTTGGTTAATTATTATAATACGACTTTAATCTACATATTTTTTAAATAAATACTGAAAATTAATGCAGAATATTGGATTAATTTTTTTAGTCAATCTACTCTGTGTCTATCGCAACGAAGTGTTCTAAATCTGAACAATCATTCGAGGGTATGATTTTAGCCTTACGTTGCAGAAAAATCCTAATATTATTACAGGAACATATCATGTCTACATACTTAACAGCGATTGATGCAATCCGTGAATTAAAAGCAAAATTCGGAAGCACTTGGCGCGATATTAGCCCAGAAGATGCTGCACGTATGCAAATGCAAAACCGTTTCAAAACTGGTTTAGACATTGCGAAATATACAGCTGCTATTATGCGTCGTGATATGGCTGCTTATGATGCTGATTCTAGCAAATACACTCAATCATTAGGTTGCTGGCACGGTTTCATCGCACAACAAAAAATGATTGCGAACAAAAAATACTTCGGTACAACTGAACGTCGCTATATCTACCTTTCAGGTTGGATGGTTGCAGCTCTTCGTTCAGAATTCGGTCCACTTCCTGACCAATCTATGCACGAAAAAACTTCAGTACCTGCATTGATCGAAGAAATCTACACTTTCCTACGTCAAGCTGACGCGAAAGAATTAAACGACTTGTTCCGTGCGCTTAAAAAAGCAAACGAAGCTGGTGATACTGCTAAAGCTGCTGAAATCACTGCTCAAATCGACGGTTTCCAAACTCACGTTGTGCCAATTATTGCTGACATCGACGCTGGTTTCGGTAACGAAGAAGCGACTTACTTACTAGCTAAGAAAATGATCGAAGCGGGTGCTTGTGCACTTCAAATCGAAAACCAAGTATCTGACGCTAAACAATGTGGTCACCAAGCTGGTAAAGTTACAGTTCCACACGAAGACTTCATCGCGAAAATCCACGCTCTTCGCTATGCATTCTTAGAAATGGGTCTTGATGACGGTATCATCGTTGCTCGTACTGACTCTGAAGGCGCTGACTTGACTCAAAAAATCCCAGTGGTTAAAGAGCCAGGCGACATCGCTTCTCAATACATCAGCTACTTAGACACAACTGAAATTGACATTTCAGAAGCTCAAGAAGACGAAATCCTAATCAAGCGTAACGGTAAACTTCACCGTCCAAAACGTCTTGCTTCTGGCTTGTACCAGTTCCGTCCAGACACGCAAATTGACCGCGTTGTACTTGACTGTGTATCTAGCCTTCAAAATGGTGCTGACCTTCTTTGGATCGAAACTGCGACTCCAAACGTTGAAGAAATCGCTCACATGGTTAACCGTGTTAAAGAAACAGTTCCAAATGCGAAACTTGTTTATAACAACTCGCCTTCATTCAACTGGACTTTAAACTTCCGTCAACAAGCTTACGACCGTTGGGTTGCTGAAGGTAAAGACGTTTCTGCTTACGACCGTGCTAAACTAATGAGCGCTGAATACGATAACTCTGAATTAGCTGCTGAAGCTGACGAAAAAGTTCGTACGTTCCAAGCTGATGCTTCTCGTGAAGCGGGCGTGTTCCATCACTTGATCACACTTCCGACTTACCATACAGCTGCTCTTTCTACTCACGAGCTTGCTCAAGGTTACTTCGGCGACCAAGGTATGCTTGCTTATGTAGCTGGCGTTCAACGTAAAGAAATCCGCGGTACGATTTCTTGTGTTAAACACCAAGCAATGGCTGGTTCTGACATCGGTGACGACCACAAAGAAATCTTCGCTGGTGACAACGCGCTTAAAGCGGGTGACGATGCGAAAAACACAATGAACCAATTCGCTGCTCACTAAGCATTGAACTGATTCGAAAAAAAGCCCAGCGAAAGCTGGGTTTTTTTATGGCCTTAAAATCGTGTTGAATTTAGGTTCTGTTGATATTTCATAATGACAGCCAAATAAATATGTAAGCTAAGGCAACTGATTTTTCATAGTTCTGCTTGAGTCTTGCAAATGTATTCTGGATTGTTTTTTTGGATAGATAGCAAGCCAAACTGGGACAACTCTTAAATAAGCTTTTGAAATTGAAAAGATTTGAATGAAATATTTGAAGCAAAGAAAAGTGGTGGAATGGAGCAGAGATAGAATATTACATTATTGAAGAAGCCTTTAGTGGCAGGTTTGTGCGCCTTTAATCAACAACTCATCGGAATTAAAACAAATACGCTATATCTACACTTGTATATTTAATAAGCTTTCTTTGCGCTAAAAAAGCGACACTTATCTTATGGCTTTGGTCAAAAGGTATGCATAAAAACAAATGAATGGACAATAAAAATGGAAAAAAATCTCTGGATCAGGACACTTCTTTGTATGACAGTTACGGTGTCGCCACTTATTTTCGCAGCGACAACCACTGCACCCGTTCCACCCAATAGCCAGCAAGTCTTTTTTGTCGGCAATAATTGGGATGGTACGGTTACAGTGATCAATCCTGCAAAAAACTATCAGAAAGTTGGTGTCATCAATATGGTGCCCGACAAAAAACAACGCCTCACTGAAATTTACCTCAACCCAGTAAAATTAATCGCTTATAGCTATATTCGTAATACGGCAGGAGAGGGAAATGATCAATTGGTCGATGACATGTATTCCACACCAGATGGCAAATCGGTGGTTGCATCACGCCCAAGTTATGCAGATGTAGTCTCGATTAACATTGCAACGGGGAAAATCAATTGGCGCACACCCGTTGAAGGATTTCGAGCAGACCATATGGCGGTTTCACCCGATGGGCAACAAGTTGCTGTTTCAGCATCTTCAGGGAATGTTGTACATGTACTCGATATCAACACGGGCAAGGAATTAGGACGTTTTGCGACGGGCGATAAACCACATGAAAATATCTATTTTGCCAACGGTACTAAAATTCTAAATTCAGCCATTGGAAATGTCGAAACAGCCATGGATGCATCTTGGCAAGATTTTACTAAAGGCAAACGCTATATCACGATCGCAGATGCTCAAAATTATAAAGTCCTTAAAAAAATCGATTTTAGACCTGCTTTAGATGCCGTGGGACGAAAAGATCTGTCTAACTCAGTTCGACCGATTGTATTTAGTAAAGATGAATCCAAAATCTATGCTCAGGTCTCATTTTTTAATGGTCTGGTCGAATATGATCTCAATCAAGACAAAGTCACGCGCATTGCACAGCTTCCGGGAAGTACAACGATTCCCTCAGATCGCACCAAATGGGTGAATGACTCACGCCATCATGGGCTTTCAATCAGTGGTGATGGTGAAAAACTGTGTGTCGCAGGAACCATGGATGATTATGCCACTATAGTAGATCGTAAAACTTTGACCGCGGCGAAATTGATTGCTGCAGGTAAACCGTATTGGGCAACGCAAAGCCCAGATGGAAAACGCTGTGTAATTTCTGAAAGTGCGACAGATGCAGTAACAGTGATTGATTTCGCGACAGGTGAAAAAGTCATCACAGTTCCAGTTGGCAATCACCCACAGCGTGTTCGTTTGGGTTATGCGCCAGCAGGATGGGGCAACTAATAATTTAGATAAAATTAAATAAAAAGGTAAATTCAGAGTCAAATCGGCTCTGAATTTTTTAAATATCAGAAGGTGTCTAGAGACTGCATCATGAATAAAAAATGGATTGTTTTAGGTTTGACGTTTAGTTTAATTTTATGGTTGATGATTCAGTTTTTAAAACCACGGCAGCAGGAGGTTCATGAACAGCTACCTTTAGATCAACAAAAAGTGTCCGAAACACATTCAGATCAAACCACGGAAAATGTTTTACAGCATTCAAGTTCCAAACCCAAACAAGAAAGACAAGATAATGAAACGCACACCCAGTTATTACAGCAACGTGAACAGGTATTTCAACAATTTCAGCAAATAAACACACAGATGAGTCAGGGGCAGCAGCCGAATCAAAATCAAGTACTCGCTTTACTCGAGCAGCAATACAGATTGGTTGAAAAAGGCGTCGTGAACGTGGATGAAGCTATTTCATCTATTCAATATTTACGCCAAATACTTCCCGAAATGGATCGATTTTTAGATGGGCAGCAAGCTAAATTGGAACAACTCAAAAATTGAATAAGGCGGATTAAATCAGCTTTTGAAGGTGAACAAACTTGAATAAAAATTTTTAACTGATGTTACGCAGTAACATCAAAGCGCAATTTGCTTCAAATAAAACAACGATACGCGGTAACGTCATCCGCAAGTGTTTAAGACAGGACTACTTCTAATCAAAAATGTTTTTGTGATGCTTTGAATAATTTGACGGTAGTGAACGAGTTTTGCGGATGACAATGGTTTTGGGTACTTTTGCCGAAACAAAAGTATCTCCAGCCGAAGGCTAATCTCTTTATTTAATCCTTAGATGTAAGACTCCGTCGAATAGGCTTAAAATTATTTTAAAAATGCGAAATTACTTTTATGTGCGTAACATCAGTTTTTAAGAAAAGAACAGGAGTCGAATAGCGCAGAAATAGAATAGTGAATTTTTTAGAATATTTTTGAATTGAGTTGAATGCTGAAAATTCATTTAATGACTTGGAAGATAAACACTCCGAAGATGCCGCTGCAAATGTCGTGACCCTGAACCCGATGAGTTCAAGGTGGACGCGACGTACACTCGCTGGGTTTCCCACACGAGGAGGGCATACGCTCAGAATATACAGAACACATCCATAAGTTTAAGTATCGGCAGGGGATTAGACCTAGCTGGCGAACACCTCAGAGATGTACTCAGTATAACGAATTCAGCGTTATTGGCAAATCACCAAACGCTGACAAAGTGTTTAAAATGAAGCAATCGGGCAAAGTATAATCACTAAACCACCGATTAATCAGTCAATTCTTCCACTTGTTCCAAAATATTTTGCAACAAAAGTTCGCAGTTTGCATATTCTTGCAAACTCTTATTCATCGACAGGACTTCTTGCATTAACTCAAGTGCGACCATAATGATCAACTTGCTTGGTTCCATACGTGGCGCTTTACGACGAAATTCATCGTATTTGTCATTCAGCAGCTGCGCTGCACGTTCTAAATCTGCTTGTTGGTCAGAAGTCGTTGCTAAACGGAAACTATGACCTAGAACTTTTAAATCAACTGCAATTTGTTCACTCATGATCAAACTTCCTCATTACTTTCAGTCGGATGTGCCAATTGTTGAATTTCTTGTGCATGTTGATCTTGAGCAGTACCTAAAATTGCTAAACGTTGAATAATCGCTTCAACTTTGGCCTTGGCATGTTCATTTTTTTGTAGCAGACGTTCACGTTCTTGCTTTAAACCTTGAATTTCTTGCTGAGCATGACGTTGTTCATTTTGCATTTTTTCTTTGACGATACGTAACTCATTACGCTCTGCCAAAATTTCCTGAAAACGATTTTTTAGATCAGTACAGCTTTTTTCGAGGCGGCTGTATCGGTCAGCCAAAGCAGTTGCATCAGTATTGAGCTGTTGAAGTTGAGCACGTGAATCAGTTAATTGCTCATTCAGTGTTTCAATTTCTTCTTGTTTCGAGGTGATAATGCCGTTCTTATGTACAATTTGAGCATGATGCTGCTCATTTGATGAGTTTTTCTCATCATGTAAGGCACCATTTTCGCTTTCAAATTGCGCCAGTCGCGTTTTTAAAACGCTAATATGCGCTTGGAGACGCTGTAATTCTTCTAACATAACGTAGTCGCACAGTCTTGCAAACAAAGGTAATATATACGAAGTATAGAGATTGGATAAGCGAATGCAAGACGATATTTCAGGTTGGTCAGATTGGTCCCACAATTTTTCTAAAATTGAAGAAATTTCAAGCCCAAGTGAGTTACATGGTTTACTCACTGGTATAGTTTGTGTGTCACAACCACCGAGTCGTGAAGAGTGGCAACAAATTTTAGCAACACTTGATGTAGCTGAATTAGATGAAGATGCATTGGCATTGTTAACTGAAGAAGCAGAAGATGTTGCTCATTCACTTTCAGATGATGAACTCGACTATCTTCCTTTATTACCAGATGATGATCACTTACTGGGTGAGCGTGTACAAGCCTTGGCAGACTGGTGTGCAGGTGTGGTTCTTGGCTTTGGTTTGGCAGCAGGACATCTGCGTACCAATGAACAAGAATTGATTGAGCATTTACAAGATGTCGCTTCAGTTGAGTTTGAAGATTCAGATGATGATGAAGAAGGTGAAGAAAGCTATCAGGAATTATACGAATTTGTTCGTTTAATCCCAGTAAGCCTGTCTATGGGACGTACCAAAGTAGATGTTTCAGAAACACCGTTGCTACAACTGAGTGCTAAAAATTCATCGGCTCAAGCGGGCAATGTGGTTGAAATGTTCACTCCACACCGTCCAAGTTAAGGCATTCTTTTTGCATTAATAATTAATAGATGATGGACTCTATCTAAGGAGTTCATCATCCTATTAAATCAATCATAGTCCAAACGTATAAGAAGCATATCCATGAAGAAATTAACTCAAGCAGATTTTCAGGAACGTCGTGACATCCTTGCAGGTGAAATGGGCTTACGCAGCATCGCAATTATTGCCACGAGCAAAGAAGCCATGCGAAACCGTGATGCCGACTATAAATTCCGTGCTGATAGTAGTTTCTTTTATTTAACAGGTTTTGCTGAACCTGAAGCGGTTGCAGTGATTGAAACCTTTGATAGCGAAGAAGAAGGTTATAGCTATAGTTTGTTCTGCCGTGAACGTGACCGTGAAATGGAAATTTGGAATGGTTACCGTGCGGGTATTGATGGCGCGATTGATGACTATGACGCGGATGAAGCCTTTGCTATCGATTTATTAGACGAAGAAATTTTAGAAAAATTACAAAATAAAGATAAATTATTTTACCGTATCGGGCAGCAAGCAAATTTTGATGCTCGTGTGGCGCAGTGGATTGCAGCTGCAAGCGGTGAATCACGTAAGGGTGCAAGTGCGCCTGCACAAGTCATTCAACTGGACCGCATTATCGATGAAATGCGTTTGCATAAGTCTGATGATGAACTCGAATTGATGCAGATTGCTTCGGATATTTCAGCAGAAGCGCATACCCGCGCCATGCAAACAGTCAAACCGGGCATGATGGAATATGCACTAGAAGCAGAACTGAATTATGTCTTTGGTATAAATGGCTGTGTACCGTCCTATAACAGCATCGTTGGTGGTGGTGAAAATGGCTGTATTTTGCACTATGTGGAAAATGACAAAGAATTGAAAGATGGTGATTTGGTACTGATTGATGCAGCGTGTGAATATCAACTGTATGCCTCAGACATTACCCGTACTTTCCCTGTTAACGGTAAATTCAGCCCTGAACAAAAAGCACTTTATAATGTCGTGCTCGATTCGCAAATTGCGGCGATTGATGCTGTGCGTATCGGCAACTCGTATAAAGAACCGCATAACGTTGCAGTGCGTATTTTAGTTCAAGGTTTGCTTGATTTGGGCATCATGCAGGGAGATATTGACGAAATCATCGCAAAAGAAGGTTATCGTCAGTTCTATATGCATGGCACAGGCCACTGGCTCGGTATGGACGTGCATGACGTTGGTTCATATAAACAAGACGGTGAATGGCGTGCCTATGAAGAAGGTATGGTCGTGACTGTTGAGCCGGGGCTTTATATTGCGCCAGATGATGAAACTGTTGATGAAAAATGGCGTGGTATTGGTATCCGTATTGAAGATGATGTTGTAGCAACTCAAAATGGTCCACGTGTTTTAACCGCTGCAGTGGTGAAATCTGTAGAAGAGATTGAAGCGCTGATGGCGAAAGCGAAAGCCGCTTAAGTTTATACAGTATTTAAAAAAGCCGGTCAGATGATCGGCTTTTTTTTATCTATAAGCAGTCATATAAATACTAATCATACAGACAATGTTAATTAGCAATGTAGTTGATTTTCTGATGTTAAGTTTTTACAAAAATTAGATATAAGTCTTTTAAAATTAATCGTATAAATTTTTTATTTTAATCATAATTATGGGCGTTAGAAAAGCTGGGGTGGTTATTCCCTTTAATGGCAATCAACAGGATATAGAAAGACTGGTAAATGATTGGCTGGTTTATTTTGAAGAAAACTCAAAATCTGCATTAGATATAGAGTGGCTGACGGATCATGTTGTTTGTATCAATAGTGCCGGATTAGCGCATTTTGCTTTTACTGAACCTGAAAAATGGAGCAGCTTGCTGAGCAGTGGGTTACCGATTAAATGGATGATATTCTTTGATTTTGCAGACACAAATTCAAGCTATAGCTATGCGCTTTATAAAGAGGGTGCAGAAATTAGATGTGTCATTCAAGCGGAAGAAGATGAACTTTACATGGATGGGCAAATACAAGATTTTGAAAAAGAATGGTTAAACTTTTCAACAAGATATTTATACGAATATGTTGAAAATGGCAAAATTCAAAAAAAATGGATGACTGATTTAAACAGTTTAAAAGAAGAGATCAATGAAGATTTGGAAAGCTATTATCAATATTATTATTTTAGCGAAAAGGATCATTTAATTTATCATACTCAATTGGTTCGGCTGTTATTGATTGAACTCTTTAAAATCTATGTCGGTTTTGAAATCTTTGATAGTGATTATAATCCAGTAAAGAAAATAAAGTTTAAGTATAACAATCAGCGTACTTATGATGATTATTTAAGTTTAGCATCAAGAGGGGATATTGCAGCCCAAATTAAATTGGGTGAAATGTATGAAATGGGATGCGGCGTCGAAAAAAATGATTTAACAGCACAAGGATGGTATCAAAAAGCGGTTGATCAAGGGGATGATGCGGCGATGCTGAAGTTAGCAGCGCTGTTGTTCAAAAAACCATGTAAAACAGAGGTTCATATTGCTTTAGATCTACTGAATCAGTCAGTGGAAAAGGGAAATATAAACGCAAGAACGGCCCTTGCTGAAATATATGAAAAGGGCGAAATTCTTGATCAAGATTATAATCTAGCTATGAACTTGTACAAGCAATCGGCAAAACAAGGCTGTGCAATTGCCCCCTATAAAATTGGTTTAATGTATGAGCTGGGTAATGGTGTAAATCTAGACTTAAAGATAGCAAAGCGCTGGTATCACCAAGCGGCGAATGCTTTTAATCAAGATGCAGAAATTCGATTACAGAAATTAATCCAGTATTTTAATGCTTAACTTCCTAAGCACCTTATTTAAATTACTGATGTTACTGCGTAACATCAGTTAGGCAGAATAACAAGGCACTTTTTATGAAGGGCGATGTGAATCATTTGAATGAGGAAGCTGATGCTTGAAATTAAAATGATCTGTGGTTGAACCGGAAATTTAATCGGCTCAGTCATTTTTATTGTGATTTTAAGTGATTCGCTATTTTTTGAGATGAATATTTACGGGGAGAGATGATTTATTTTGTATTTATTCAGTGCAAATACCCGCAACAAATTTGTATTTCATTATAAAAAATCATGCCCTTGATGTAAGATAAAATCCATTACAGATTATATGTATTTCGAGTGAATTTCCTAAATTCGAATACTTGATAAAAAAGGAAGTAAGCATGCAGCAAGAAGTCATCATTGTCGGTGGTGGTATGGTCGGTTTAAGTCTGGCACTCATGTTGGCCAAAGCCAAAATTGGCGTAAAACTTTTAGAAGCCATTAAATACCCAAATTATGATGATGCAAACCTTGCGCCTTATCACTCTAGTTTTGATGCGCGAAACAGCGCCTTGTCACGCCGTACGGTGCAGATTTATCAAGAACTTGGTCTGTGGGATGCTTTGCAAGAACATGCCACGCCTATTTTAGAGGTGAATATTACAGAGCAAGGCAGTTTTGGTAAGGCACGACTAAAAGCAGAACAAGAAAAAGTCGAAAGCTTTGGACAAGTCATTGAAAATGCATGGCTCGGTCGTGTGTTGCTCACAGAAGTCAAAAAACAACCATTAATCGAATTAATTGATGGCGTACAAGTGACTTCACTGACGCAAGATGCAGACTTTGCATATATAGAAGCACAGCGTGCTGAAGAACAGCTCAAACTACAATCTAAAATCGTGATTGCCGCAGATGGCCGTGATTCATTCTGCCGCAAAGCCCTAGGCGTTGGCGCATCAGAACATGACTATGACCAAGTGGCGATTGTCACTACGGTGCAAACCTCTAAACCGCATGCTCATGTCGGTTTCGAGCGCTTTAGTCCACTTGGCCCGTTAGCGCTATTGCCACTTCCGGGTGAATACCGCCGCTCAGTGGTTTGGCCTGTTCCTAAAGGAACTGAAGGCGAGTGGATGGGTGATGAAAATGATCAGCACTTCTTAGATGCCTTACAAGAAACCTATGGCGACCGTGCAGGTAAATTCCAAAAAACGGGTAAACGTTTCAGCTTCCCATTATCCCAAGTGCTTGCAGAAAAACAAGCTGTCGGCCGTGTAGTGCTGATGGGCAATGCTGCACATACCATTCATCCAGTGGCGGGTCAGGGTTTTAACTTATGTATGCGTGATGCCTATGTACTGCGCCGTTATTTAACAGAGCAAAGTACCCAAGGTGCAGATTTGGGTGATGCGGCTATGTTGCTGGATTATGAAAAATCGCGCCTGACCGATCAGCAGCGGGTGATTAAATTCTGTGATTCAGTTGTACGTGGTTTTAGCAACCAGAATCCAATTTTAAAACTCATTCGCAATACAGGATTAGTTGCCTTTGACACCATTCCGGGGATCAAGCCTTTGGTCGCGAATTATGCAATGGGGCTAAAAGCATGAGTTTCAATCAAACAGATGTACTGGATGCTGTGATTGTCGGCGGTGGCTTGGTCGGTGGTTTAACGGCATTGTTATTGGCGCAGGGCGGTGTGCAGGCTACGGTATTGGATGCGGCACCTATATTGGATGCAGAAAAAACCAAAAGTATTGCGAATCCTCGAGTTTTGGCGCTCAGTCAAGCCACTATTCATTTACTCAAGACCGTGGGTGTTTGGGAAAAGCTTGCTCGTCAGCAGCCTTATACAGGCATGCAGGTGTGGAATAAAAATGGCTATGGCGAAATCAATTTTGGCCATGCTACAGAGCAAACGCCATCAGTTGAGCAAGCTTTAGGTTCAATGGTCGAACCAAGTGTTTTGAATTTAGCTATTCAAGAAAAAATGCTAGAACAACTCGAAGACTACCGAACCCAAGTCAAGGTAAGTCGAGTTGAGCGTGGCGTTGGTGTATGGATCATTCACCTCGCAGATGGTACCCAGCTCAAAACAAAACTGGTGGTTGGAGCAGATGGTGCAAACTCATTTGTCCGAGAACAAGCTTTCATCGATCTAGATGTCTTGGACTATAAACAGGCGGGTGTGAGCTGTGCAATTAAAACCGCCCAACCGCATCAGCATGTAGCGCGTCAAATTTTCTTAGAAACTGGGCCTTTGGCATTTTTGCCGATGGCGAGTCTGAAAAAAGAAGAAAGCGGTTATTGGCAATCCATTGTGTGGACCTTGCCAGATGATTATGCCGATGAATATGTCGCTTTATCCGATGTGGAATTTACTGCGTTGCTCACTCGAGAAAGCCATCACATGCTCGGCGAGGTCTTAGAAGCAACACCGCGTGCTAAATTTCCATTGAAAGCGCGAGCAGCACAGCAATATGTGCATGATGGTCTGGCGTTGATTGGTGATGCGGCCCATGTGATTCATCCGCTTGCAGGACAAGGCGTGAATATTGGTTGTTTAGATGCAGCAGTGCTTTGCGATGTGCTTTTGACCGATAAAAAACGGGGTGTGTGGGCACATGAACAAAGTTTGAAGCGATATGAACACCGTCGTAAAGGGCAAAACGATGCCATGATGCATAGTATGTCCGCGATTGGTTGGTTAGAAACCACCACTTTTTCACCTGTGGTGTGGGCGCGAAACTTTGGTTTAAAACAAGTGGAAAATCAGACTGTTCTAAAAGATGCGTTTATGGCTCAAGCCAATGGTCTGAGTATTTTAAAAGATACAATCTACGCAGCTTAGGTCAAAGTCTGATATTTTTTAGACAGTCGTATAAACAAGGTTACGATTTTGATTAAAAAAGATACGATTTTTTGATTGTGGGTACTAGTCGAAATGCTCAGAGATTGCTAAATTTCTGTTAATTTAAAACCAGCCATTCGCTGGCAAACAGAAGTCATTCGCGGGGAGAACACAATGACTGATATGAACGATTATGATGATCCAGAAGATTCAGTAGTTGATGAAGATGAAGCACAAGCAGCTGAAAAAGGTGCAGGTGACGCAGCTGATTCTGCCTCTGATGGTGACACCTCTGAAGCTGAAACATTAACAGTGACTGCAAAACTAAAACAACGTCAGGCGCTTGAAGATGAAGTTGCTGCGTTCTTAGCGCGTGGTGGTCGTATTACCGAAGTCCCTCCAGACGAATCGGCAAAAGATTAAAAATGAAAAAACACCACGTCATGTGGTGTTTTTTTTTGCTTCATTCGCTTGTGCGAGGATGCATGTCATTCAGTTCTTAACTCTGTAGCATGTTTGCTCAAGAAGTTAAGTCGTTAATAAGATGTGAAGTCGCTTCAAGCCGTCTTTGGCTTCATATATTTACGACTGATCGCGTAAATAGGATAGAACACAAAATGCAGTAAAAGCAAAAACATACAATTAATAATAAATGCAGCAATATACGGCGGTGCATGCATGGCCGCCACAGCAGCGACAAAAGATTGAAAAAGTAATACCGCACTCAAAACGACATAAGCCCAATAGCGATGCCTATCCCAAAATTGGCTCAGTTTGAGTAAATTACCGACTACAAAATAGAGGGAACAATATCCACAGACCATCGTAATCGCGCTATGATCGGCCGTCATTTGCTCGCCACTAATATAGTGTGGATAGGGTTGAATGCCAGTATAAATAATATGTGCAAGGGCCGTGAGCCAAACCAGATTAAAGAGAATGAACACCAGCGGTTTTTTGACAGACAGATTTATGGACATGTTATAAGCAACTTTTTTCATTCTATTTAAATTATTGTATGGGATAGCTTATGGAACCCGTAGGTCCCATAAGCGGTTCAAATTAAAAATAAAAAAATTAAGCTTAATCGTTCGCTTGGGTTAACTCTAAAGCACGTTGATAGGCCACTTTCTTTTTAATCCCAGTTAAATCTGCAGCCAACTGAGAGGCAGCTTTAACGGACAAATCTTGAAGTAAACGTGTCAGCAATTTGTCTAACTTTTCTTGCTCTAGGTCTTTTTCTTCGGTCGCACCACCAATCACCAAAACGATTTCGCCTTTTTGCTGATTATGATCAGATTCGACAAAATGAACCAATTCACCTAAAGACATTTTTTTAATGGTTTCAAATGTTTTAGTAATTTCACGTGCAAAGCCCATAGGACGATCTGCACCAAAGACATTCGACATATCTTTTAGGCAATCCACAATACGGTGCGGCGCTTCATAGATAATCATAGTTTGGGTTTCGTCTTTCAGTTTTTCCAGTGCTAGAAGACGTTGTGACTGTTTAGAAGGTAAAAAGCCTTCGAAACTAAAACGGTCACTGGGTAGGCCGACAGCACTGAGAGCAGCAATGGCAGCACAGGCACCTGGCACAGGAATGACACGAATATTTTTTTCTTGTGCAGCTCGAACCAATTTAAAGCCAGGATCACTGATCAATGGCGTGCCTGCATCACTGATTAGCGCCATATTTTCACCCTTTTCGAGGCGTTCAATCAGCTGGTCTATTTTGTTACTTTCGTTATGGTCGTGGCAGGCGGTTAAAGGTGTATTGATACTAAAATGTTTAAGTAATTGTGCGGAAGTTCGTGTATCCTCGGCGGCAATAATTTTAACCGACTTCAATACCTCAATTGCACGATAACTAATATCATCTAAGTGCCCGATTGGAGTTGCAACAACAAATAACTGAGCACTCATAGGTTTCTCCATGTTGGATAATAAGAACAAAATTTTGGGTCTTTGCCTTTTAAGCAGTCTGTTTACTGCTGCACAGGCAGACGTCTTGGTCATTCTACCTGAATCTGGCCCTATGGCGCGAGCCGCATCCAGTATTAAGCAAGGTTTCAATAGCGCATATCAATCGTCAGACTACAAAGTGCCCATTAAGTTTGTAGATTCAAATCAAAAGCAAATTGCAGCGATATTGAAGCAACAGGTAAATAAAAAAACTCAATTGGTGATTGGCCCTTTAGCACGCCAAGATGTTGAAGCACTTGTAAAAGCAAAGCCTAAAGTCCGCGTGTTGGCTTTAAATGAAACGACAAGCCAAATTCCCAATGTCTGGCAGTACAGTTTATCGAAACGTGATGATGCCTTAGCACTCCAAAAAGTCTTCGAAAAAGACAAATTGGCGCACGTGTTAGTGTTACGTCAGCCTGCAACAGAGGCAGAACATGAATTATTGCTCATGTCCTTAATCAGTCAAAGTTCAGTGCCGATTCAAGTGGTTGAACAGCTCCCAACGAAGCTAGACAAAAATCAAGGGATACTGTTGCTGGGCAATAATGAATGGTTAAACAGTCAAAAAAAACTACCTAAAACAAAACTATATAGCGTCACCAATGCGATTGAAGCCACTAAGCCCATTCCTGTAGGGCTGAAATTTTGTGATGCACCTGCCTTGCATGACGCACGTTGGCCAGACCTGATCCGAGCTTATGAGGAAAATCCAGTAGATATGCCATATCAACGTCTTTTAGCTTTTGGTGGGGACACATGGCATATCGCAAAACAATATTTGCAAGAACCGAAATTAAAAAGCATTGAGTTTCAGGGGCGAACAGGGCTAATCAGAATTAGTCAAAATAATATTCAGCGTGTTCCTCACTGCTATGAGCGAAGTAAAAAAGGCATCGTGGCGATCTCACTTTAGGGATGAAACGATGCAGCTAAACTTAGAGCAGATGAATTTGGGACAGATGAATCTTGGGCAGTGGGCAGAACGGCAAGCGCTTCGTTTGGTTGAGCAGCAAGGCTATGTACAAGTGCAACTGAATTATCATAGTCGTTATGGTGAAATTGATTTGATCGTTGCGCGTGGACAAGAATTGGTGTTTATCGAAGTTAAAGCCCGTTCAAATACCCGCTATGCCCAAGCCATCGAAAGTATCTCTATTCACAAACAACGTAAGATGATGAAGACTGCGTTGCATTTTTTAAATGAACAGTCACATTTTCAAAATTATTATTGTCGCTTTGATGCAATTTGTTTTGATTTTTATCAACACTTTGCAAAAACACTACAGCAAGACTTTTCTAAATACCCGTATCATCAGCAATGGATTGAAAATGCTTTTACTTTTGATCAAGAGTTGATTAATCTTTGATAAAACAAACTGTGTAAACGCATAGAAAAATACGTGTGGAAATTTGAGGAGTCGTGCTGAGTGGTTAAGCGTATTGCAATAACGATGCTTTGTGTCGCAAGTTTATCTGGCTGTGCGAGCTTTATTTCGAATGGAACAGGATCAGCACCTGTAGGAACTGAAAGCGGCGCACGCTCATTGGGACAAGTTTTTATTGACTCTTCCATTGTTCGAACAGCAAAAATTAACTTATATAAATTAGATACTCGTTTTAAACAGTCACGTGTCAATATTGAAAGTTTTCATGGCAATGTCTTATTGACTGGGCAAGTGCCGGATAATCATTTAAAAGAATTGGCAGAAGAAAATGTCCGTTCAATGAGTGATGTCAAAACTGTACATAACTATATTACAGTGGGTAATCAGATCAGCTATAGCACCATCATGCAAGATACTGCGGTCACTGCGAATACCCGTGGTTTGATTATGAAAGCGCCTGTGGTATCTGACAGCAAAGTACACATTCATACTGAAGATGCTGTTCTTTATGTGATGGGCCGTTTAAACAGTGCGGAAATCACAGACTTAAATCAAATCTTGCAACAAGTGGGTAATGTAACGCGAATTGTCACTTTAATCGATAATATTGATCAGAACCCAAATCCACAGGCACGTTCAATTAACTCAAGTTACACCACACCTGCTGTAGGTAATGTGCAACCTGAAGTACAAACGCCTGTAGCGATAGATCCGGATGCTGTCGATCCAAATGCTCAATAAAATGTCGGAAATGATGCTGTAAAATATGAATCAATGGTCTCTGCGGCTTCAGCAAAAAATGGATTTGGCTAAATCTTTATACCGAAATTTTCGGTTATATGATTTTGGCAGTTATGCATTAAATCGACTGACACCCAAACAAGGATATCATGTTCAAAACAATATCCCTTATGGTCTAAAAGCGCGCCATCGCCTAGATTTGTATCGCACGTCAGCACCTCGTCAGCAACGTCCACTCATCGTGTTTGTACATGGTGGAGCGTGGATGCATGGTGACAAAAAGGACTATGGATTCATTGGTGAAGCTTTTGCCAAAGAAGGCTTCGATGTTGCTGTCATTAATTACCATCTCGCACCTGAATATATTTTTCCGGCTTCAATTGATGATCTTAGCCTTGCATTAAACTATTTGACGCAGTCTCAGCATAAGTTGCAGATTGAAGTGGAAAATGTGGTGTTAATGGGACATTCGGCAGGGGCATTTAATGTCATGTCTGCACTGTATCATCCGACGCCTTATCAGCTACAAGTGAAAGAGAATATTCGTGCAATTGTGGGATTGGCAGGGCCATATCATTTTGATTATAAAGGTGATCCGATTTGTGCAGATGCCTTTGATCAAAATGTACCGTATCAACAAGTGATGCCGTATTATTTTGTTGAGCACAATCAAGTGAAGCATTATCTATTTACTGCGGATAAAGACAATATCGTTGGCTATAGCAATAGTGAAGATTTAGATCGTCGATTAAAAGCCTCAGGCAACCACAGTCAGTTGATTCAAATCCCACGTGTTGGGCACATCACGATGATTGGTTCAGTTTCGAGTTTATTTAGTCGCTTCTTTAAAACCAAAGCTGAAATCATGCGTGTACTCGATGAAATTAGTCCACGCTAGTAGATAGCTTTCATAAGTCAAAAAAATGATCATTAATTCGTAGCAAGATTAATACTGAAAGCCCTTCTTCCTCTAAGATGAGGGAAATTTTTCATATAAATCCTCTCCTTCTTGCGCGTAATTATGCTCATCCTTGAAAAGGAGAGGGAATATTTTTTGTGAATTAAGTATTGATTTAAAATTGATTTATGAAAGAAGTTTAGTGTTTGACGTTAAATACTAATTTAAGTAATAAAAAAACCACCATATTTTGGTGGTTTTTTTCTTCTTAGATTTGAATTCCAATTAGGCAGATTTCGCGTAAATATTGGCTTGTATCCACAGATTGCCACGAATATATTGCCCAACATTGAAATCTTTATGCGCCGGATTTCGTGTTGCAACACGAACAATCACCGCTTCTTGGTTTTCTTCGTGGATTAAGGTCACATCATACAGCGTATAGTCTTGCTCTTTAAATTGCATGGCGGTTTTGCCAACTATATGCCCTTGGAACCATGCTTCGTCTTCTTGGCCAAGATTTTCACCATATAGGTATGCAACCATTTTAGAAAAATCGACTGTGACTGGCGCTTTGTCATCTTCAGACTTTGGTTGCCACGCTTTAATTTGTTCGTGTAAATCTGCAGGGGCAACACCATTATTTGCTGCCAAGATATCGTTTAAAGCACGATGATGTTTAATCGATGCAGGATCATCAACGACAAGCTGTTCATGTTCTGCGACAGCTTCGAGTTCATAGGCCCAAGCATTGAGTTGCACACTGTAGCTTGCATCTTTTTCATATTGGTCGTGATTGACGCTATATAAACTATCAAAAGCATACACACTGGTATTTGCGCCTAAGTCGAGGCAAAGCACAGCTTGCGTATTGGATTTACAGGTAATAATACGTTCAATGGTGGCTTTGGTTTTATATGGGCTATCAAAACTTGGAAATGCAGTTTTAACGGCTTTAGGTTTATTATTTTCTACCGCAATCACTTGGCACAGTTGAATCGACGCTTGTGATGGACCTTGAATCAGCCAGGTACTTTGATCCATATCAGATTCTTGTGCGCATAAGCCCATCGGCATAATGGGTGCATCTAATGCCTGACCCAGCCAAACTGGTACATCCGTTGTCGGGTTGCCTGTAAGCAAATTCCAATGTTCAACATGACTACCAAAAGTTTGATCTTCAATAGTGATAATTTCAGGGCTATTTTGTTTTTTCATATGCACAATTGATATTGGGTTGGTTTCATAATTAATAAATCGAGGGTTATTTGAAATTTTCAAGTCACCGACGTCATATTTATCATGAAATCATGCATAAAAAATGTTTTCAGTAGGATTTAAATGTAAAAGCATTGGAAAATAAGCCCAAGTTGGAGTCAATTTGCAGCTTTTCGATTCTCATGATTAGAGAAATGTAGATCCATTCAGCGGATGCAGATCCCCAAATTGTCATGTAGATTTGTTACTATGAGTCATGTTTAAAAGTGAATGGAAAATCAGTGCTGCCATTTAAATTATGGGTGGATGCAGATGCGTTACCACGCATTTTACGTGATGTAATTATTCGGGCTTCTGATCGTTACCAGTTAGAAGTCACTTTTGTCGCCAATCAAAATGTTGGGATAACACCTTCGGTGCGGATTAACTCGATTCAAGTCATGAGCGGGGCGGATGCCGCGGATAAAGAAATTATTCAGCGCATGAAAGAGCACGACATCGTGATGACACAGGATATTCCACTTGCTGCTGAAGTGATTGAACGGGGCGGTATAGCGATACATCCACGCGGTGAGATTTATACCACAGCAAATGTCAAGGCTCGTCTACATTTACGCGACTTTATGGATACTTTACGGGGCGCAGGTGTACAAACTGGTGGTCCAACCCCGATTTCTGAACGTGATAAGCGCGAATTTTCCAGTAGCTTAGATCAAACCATTCAAAAGCAAAAACGTAAAACGGCGCAGAAGTAAAAACCATGCCATCTAAAACAAATCTAGCGACGACCTATGCGTTGTTGGTGTTCATTTGGTCGACCACGCCACTTGCCATCGTTTGGAGTGTCAGTGATATCAATGCGTTTTGGGCACTGATATTACGCTTTTTTATCGCATTACCTTTGGCTGTCGCATTATTGTTTATTTTTAAACATAAACTGCCGATGGATAAAACCTCGCTGCACAGTTATTTGGCCGGGGCGTTTAGTTTTATTGGTTCTCAGATTTTTACCTATATGGCAACAGCCTATCTCAGCTCAGGCATTATTGCCTTGATGTTTGGTTTAGCGCCAATTATGACGGGTCTGATCGGTCGTTTCTTCTTTCATACCTATCTACATCGCTTGCAATGGATGGGGATGTTGATTGCCGTTTGTGGTCTAGCCATTATTTGCTTAGGGGGCAGTGATCAGCACGTACAACCTGTTGGCATTGTTTTGATGTTAATGAGTGTATTCGTCTACTGTATGTCGATTTTTTGGGTGAAAAAAGTCAATGCGCCTTTGCAGCCCATGTCTCAAGCCACAGGTTCGATTCTCATCTCAACATTATTTTCTGCTGCAATGCTACCGTTTATTTGGCAGTATGCACCGACACAGATGCCTTCAACTAAAGCGCTCATCGGCTTATTTTATGCGGTGATTATGGCTTCATTGATTGCAATGTTTTGTTATTTCAAACTGGTACAAAACATTAAGGCGACAACCTTATCATTAACAACGGTACTTACACCGATGCTCGCGATGTTGTTCGGGGCACTGTTAAATGATGAAAAATTGACCTTGATGGTGTTCTTGGGGGCGATTGTATTGTTGACCGGTTTATTTGTGTATTTCTACAAAGATTTACAGGCAAGTCGTGAGCTTGCCCGAAAAACACAAGCTCCGAATTAAAGCTTCTGCTGAGTCAGGGCGATGCATTCAGCCAATTTAACCCGGTCTTGAGGGAGCAGCGTGATAAAATAGGCACCCGTACGATATAAGTTGCTTTCTTCTTCACGGCTATAAACCACTTGTGCTGTTGCCGCAATATGGAAGAAATTTTCAGGGTGGCTTAAGGTCACATGGATATAAGTACCTTCTTTAATCGCGCGTTCGCTAAAAAAGCTCAAACCAGTCTCTGAGAAATTCACATGCTCAGGCACTGGTAACATGCTTTGTACAATTGCGTCGTATAAAGAACCCGTAATAAGGTTTAACTTTTGGTTAAATAAGGATAAGATTCGAGCAATTTGTTGATCTTTCTCAGCTAATTGTTCTAATTCGTAGTTGAGTGCATGATCAAATTGATCTAATTCAGCAAGTAGTAGAAAATAGCGCGGCAATACAAAATTAGGATCGTAAGGATCATTCAGTGCAACATCATCAGAGATAATCTGATAGTTGATGCGCAAAGCAGCATCGATACGCGACATTACACGGCGTTCAGTTTGAACGCTTTGATGCTGTAAATTTTCCATAATATATTACCTCGGACTAGATGGTTATGTTTAAACCAATCTCGCTGTATATAGGGTTGAGATACACTCGCGCTCGGCGCAGTAACCACTTTATTTCTTTTATTGCTCTGGTATCCATGATCGGCCTCACGCTTGGTGTGGCAGTCCTTATTACAGTTTTATCTGTGATGAATGGTTTCGATCGTGAGCTGAAAACTCGTGTCTTAGGAATGATACCTCAAGCCACTGTTTCTTCAACACAAATTTTAACAAATTGGCCTGAACTTGCAAAAAAAATTGAGCAGCATGAGCATGTTCAAGGGGTCGCACCATTCACCCAATTACAGGGAATGTTGACGGCACAAGGTCAAGTGTCTGGCATTATGGTCAGTGGGATTGAACCGCAGTATGAAAAAAAGGTATCAATTATCCAAGACCATATGGTGGAAGGCAGTATCGATAACCTGAAAAAAGGTGAGTTTGGTATTGTCCTTGGCAAGCAAATGACAGATGCCTTAGGTTTAGGCTTGAATGACAGTGTGACCTTAGTGCTTCCTGAAGCAACTCCTTCGCCGGCTGGGGTCGTTCCGCGTTTTAAACGATTTAAAATTGTGGGTATTTTCAGTATTGGTGCAGAGGTTGATTCGATGATGGGCTACGTGGCCCTGAACGATGCGTCGACTTTATTAAGACTGCCAGATGGTGCGCAAGGCATCCGTATGAAGTTGGATGATATTTTTGCAGCGCCACAAGTGTCTCAAGAAATTGTGCGTGATCTACCTGCAAACTTCTATGCTTCTGACTGGACTTATACACACGGCAACCTATTCAGCGCGATTCAAATGGAAAAGGCAATGGTGAGTTTATTGCTGTTCCTGATTGTATTGGTTGCAGCATTTAATATCGTGTCTTCATTGGTGATGGTGGTTACTGATAAAAAATCCGATATTGCCATTTTGCGTACTCTAGGCGCTTCACCGGCTACAATCACGCGGATCTTCATGGTGCAAGGTACAGTGATTGGGGTGATTGGTACGGTGTCTGGGGCAATTTTAGGGATTATCGCTGCATCTAGTATTAGTAATTTAGTTGGTTGGTTGAATACAACACTGGGCTTAAATATGTTTGATGCTTACTTCATTAACTATTTACCGTCTTATTTAAGATGGCAAGATGTTGTGGTGATTGTGTCCTTATCATTGGGTCTTAGCTTTATCGCGACTATTTATCCGGCTTTACGTGCAGCTAAAGTTCAACCTGCAGAGGCTCTACGCTATGAGTAATTTAGTTTTAGATGCCCAAAACATTACCAAATCTTTTACCGATGGGAAGTCTACAGTCGATGTGATTCGTGGACTTTCATTACAAGTCAAAGCGGGTGAGTTTGTTTCGATTGTGGGGTCAAGTGGTTCTGGTAAAAGTACGTTGTTGCATGTATTGGGTGGCTTAGATCGTCCAACATCGGGTCAAGTGTTGATTAATGGTCAACGCTTTGACACTTTAGGTGAAGCAGAGCGTGGATATATTCGTAATGAGCATTTAGGTTTTGTATATCAATTCCATCACTTACTACCTGAATTTACCGCCTTTGAAAATGTGGCGATGCCATTAATGTTACGGAAGTCGAGTAACTTCAAAGAAGTCAAGCAGCAAGCTGAATACCTGTTGGAACGTGTTGGACTTTCCCACCGCATGACGCACAAACCCGGCGAACTTTCAGGCGGTGAACGTCAACGTGTGGCTTTGGCCCGTGCATTGGTAGCAAGACCTAAGTTGATGATGGCTGATGAGCCAACAGGGAACTTAGACCGAAAAACCGCAGTGAAGATTTTTGAGTTGCTATCTGAGTTGCGTAAAGAATTTAACATGGCCATGTTAATCGTGACCCATGATGAATATTTAGCTCAATCTGCTGATGCGATTTTGCATATGCAAGATGGTTTATGGGTTGATGACTAAGCGCTAAATTGATTTCGCAAAAATTAGTGGATTAAGATTGTTTGATTGAAGCTCACCTCGGTGGGCTTTATTATTGCCAGCACATAATAAAAATAATGATGACTCATGTTGCAAAGCTTTTGTATTGGCTGGATTTTAGGCATTTCTTTTATGGGTTTCAGGTTTTGGAATCCACAACTCTCGACAGCTCAGTTGCTTTTTATTGTCCTGATTTGGCTAGGTTTACAGCTTGGTATTTCACCAAAACTAAAAAGTATTTTTTCGAAAATCTTACAGCTCAGTACAAATTTATGCATGGGTGCAATTCTCGGCTTTAGTTTCGCCAATACTCAACTCGATCAGCGTTTGGCATTGGTTGAGCATCAGAGCAGACAAGGCGAGTTTATTGTGTATATCCCACAAATCAGCCAACTCAAAGACCAAGCAATTCAGCAAAAAATCGAAGTGCTCAATGTGAATCAGCAGATTCAATATTTTATGGCGTATTTACCCAATTCAATTTTGCAAAGTCATGAGCAGACGATCCAGTTGGTCCCTGGACAGTACTATCGTATGTATGGTGAGTTAAGGCCTACGCAGAGTTATGTGACCGAAGGTGCATTTGATCAAGAGCGGTGGAGCGTACAGCAAAATATACATGCCAGTTTAAAGGTAAAGTCGGTCGAATTGATACCACCTCAACATATGACTGCGATGGGTTATGGCCAGCAATATCAACGACATCAAGGTGTGTTACATCAGTTCAAAATAAAAGTCGAAAAGCAGCGTTTATATTTAAGAGCGTTTATATACCAACAACCGCTGCAGAATCATGGCTTGCTGTTAGCGCTGCTTACAGGTGATAAAAGTTTACTCACTGAAGGCACCAGTGAATTATTTCAACGCTTTGGGATGAGTCATTTATTGGCGATATCTGGTCCACATGTACTTGTTTTTGCCAGCATGCTCTGTTGGGCGTTGCAGTTAGGTATCCGTAAATATTGTCCCAAAATTTATCTCAAGTGGCCCAAACAGTATGTATTGGTCGTGCCTTTTATCTTCTGTGTCCTTCTATATTGTTCATTTACCGGTTTTGAAATACCGGCGCTGAGAACGCTGACGATCTGCCTTGTCGCCAGTAGCATGCTGTTATTAGGTCAAGCTATTAAGCCTTTTCAACTGCTGATTTTTAGTGCCGCTATTTTATTGCTAGTGGACCCCTTTAGTATTTTATCCGCAGCATTCTGGTTATCTTATGGCGCATGCTTTATTTTACTGCGGATTTATCAAACCTTAAGGAAGCATTTACTGGCTCAAACGGACGCCAGTTTTTGGCAAAAGTTAAAGCATTCAATGTGGTTGATGGTGGAATCACAATGGAAAATCTTTGTCGCTTTATTTCCATTGATGGTGATTTTTTTCAAGCAAGTGACTTGGATTAGCCCACTAAGTAATTTATTTGCCATCCCGTGGTTAGGGGCTGTGGTGGTTCCTTTAGATATCATTGGAGGGGCACTTTCTTATATTTCTACACCTTTGGCGCATTTGGTTTTTTTATTCAATGATCTGTGTTTGGAAATATTGCATGTGTTTCTCTATGGCTTAGATCGACTCTTTGCACCAAAAATGCACGATGTCGCATTGACGTCAACTCAAATCATACTGTTGATACTCGCCATAGTAATCTTATTTTTACCTGAAGGAATCTTGCCAAAATATTGGGCGGTCATTGCCTTTTTTGCTCTGTTTATTCCATGGAAAAATTCAGCAAATTTTCAGCTTTCAATTTTAGATGTGGGACAAGGGCAGGCGATCTATATCCGTTCTGTAGATCATCATATGATGGTGGACTTCGGTGGAAACTATGATGAAAGTCAATTTAGTGTCGGGCAGAATATCATCCGGCCATTTTTGAGTGTGAATGGTGTCCATCGACTAGATCGGGTGTTATTGACTCATTTAGATCAAGACCATAGCGGTGGTTTTTTCTCATTGGAGCAACAGCTTGATATCGGGCAGCTTTCAAGTAATGAGCGAGTACAAACCACGAACCAAGTTCCACAGCGTTTATGTCAGCGTGGTCAGCAGTGGAATTGGGATCAGCAAGTCTATTTTGAAATACTCTCGCCAAAGCCTGAAGATCTGACAAATGCCCAATGGAATGCCAATGAACGCTCTTGTGTAGTGTATGTGACGGTCAAAGGCGTCAATGGACCAAGACATTTTCTATTGATGGGGGATGCGGGTTGGGAGACTGAATATCAAATATTACGTGATTATCCAGACCTAAAAGTCGATATTTTGGTACTTGGACATCATGGTAGTCAGCATAGTTCATCCTATGCGTTTTTAAACCATTTTAAGCCCAAGTTGGCGATTGCTTCTGCGGGGCGATTTAATCGTTATGGACATCCTGCAAAGATGACCCAAACACGACTCAAACAATTAGATATTCCACTCTTACAGACCGCACAAAGTGGAAGTATTCATTTCAAGCAAAATAAACAGCAAATTGAACTAATTGAAGAGCGGACAAAGTATAAATGGCTCGATCTATATCGCAGGCTATCTAAAGAATCTGAATAGAAAACTGCTTCAAGTATATTGCTTGAAAATGTCATTCTGTCACATTTTTCATTTTTTGCTGTCTTTGATATTCCTCACGAATATCACGAATGCGTTGAGCAGCCTCTTCATCACTAATATTGTATAGATTTCTCAATTTTGGATTGGCTTTAAAGCGTTTATAGCTCCAGTGATAATGCTCTGGGTAACGATGGATTAAATCTTCCACTGCTTTAAAGATAACCATCGAGCCATCATCTGCATTACCTTGATAAATATTGTCATCGATAGGTTCGATATGCATATCAAAACCATGATTATCATTACGAATGGCGTACAGTAAGAGCGCACGTGCTTTGGTTTTTTGAATTAGTTTTGCACTTAAGTTGCTGGTTTTTAGTGGAATACCAAAGTATGGAATCATTTCACCGCCGGCATTGGGGGTATGGTCTGGCAAAATCACCGTCGTCCCACCTTGTTTTAAGGCTTTGAAAATTTGACGTACACCTGATTCATCCGTAGGAACCAATATTGCTTGCTCACGGCTTCGAGCAGCACGGACAAAATTGTTGGCAGATTCACTTTTTACCGGCTTGTACATGATGGTCATTTGAGTGTACTGCGCAACCCATGCATTCATGATTTCCCAAGTACCAAAATGTGGTACCACGAGTACAACGCCTTTTTGTAGGGCGAGCGCTTCATGTAAATATTCAGCGCCATGTACGTGATGAATTCGTTGAATATTTTTTTCTGTACTTGCACCCCAAATGTTAAAAAATTCAAAATAAGAACAAAGTTCGTTTCGAATCGCTTGTTTAGTGAGTTGAATGCGAGCTGACTCTGATAATTCAGGCAATGCAATTTTAAGATTGCGTTGAATCGTAGAGTAGGTTTTAGAGATTTTTAAAACATTGACTAACCCAGCCAAACCTTTTGCAATTAATCTAGAAATTTGAATAGGTTGACGGCTGATAAATTTTAACAGGTGATATGTGGTGTCCTGTGAATTTTGGTCGGTCATCTTATTTAAGTCTGAAAGAAATGAAAGAAAATTTAAAATAATTATAGGGGAAAATGAATTGATTAGACAGTTATAGCGATTAGCGTGTATATAATGACTACAAATTAACGATCAAATGGGTTTTTTTATGTCCGAATGGCCACCAAAACCTGAAGAAAAACAGCAAAGTTCTTCAAACAATATCCAGCAGCCAACTGGAAATGAATGGAAAATATTAGAAAAAGCCGTGCTTTCTTCCGTTGAGGAACAACGTAGAGCACGTAGATGGGGTATATTTTTTAAATTTTTAACCTTTGCTTATTTGCTATTTATTATCATTGCGATGGCGAAAAGTTGCAGCATGTCATCATCAGATCCTGCAGCAACAGCGGGTTCACATATTGCCGTGGTTGATATCATTGGGACCATTGCAGCGGACAAGCAAAGTGTAAACAGCGCAAATACCATCAAAGCTTTGAAAAAAGCTTATGAAAATAAACAAAGCAAAGCGGTTGTTTTAAATATTAATTCACCGGGTGGTTCACCTGTTCAGTCTGATGAAATCTGGCAAGAAATTCAGTACTTGAAAAAAGCCCATACCGATAAAAAACTGTATGCCATTATTGGTGATACAGGCGCTTCAGGTGCGTACTATATTGCTTCTGCCGCAGATGAAATTATTGTCAATCCTTCAAGTTTAGTGGGTTCAATTGGCGTGATCATGCCGAACTATGGCGTTAGTGGTTTGATGCAAAAGTTTGGTGTAGAAGATCGCACCATGACTTCGGGTGAGAACAAAGCGATTTTATCCATGACTCAACCTGTCGATGCTGCACAAAAAGCACATGTTCAAGGTGTACTCGATAACGTTCATGCGCATTTTATTAATGCCGTGAAAGAAGGTCGCGGTAAGAAATTAAAATCGAATGATCCGGCTATTTTCTCAGGTTTATTTTGGACAGGTGATCAGGCTGTGAAGCTGGGTATTGCTGACCGTACAGGTAGTTTAAATAGCCTGAAACGTGAGTTGAAAACTGAAAAAGCTGTGAACTACACCATTGAAAATAGTCCATTTGATTCTGTACTTGGTCGTATGGGAAGTTCATTTGGTCAAGGTTTGGCAAGCGCATTGTCACAACAGGTTCAATCTGAAAACAGCACGAAGTTACAATGAAACCGTTAATTCATTTTGCGCACGCCAATGGCGTGCCATCACTGGTTTATCAAAAATTGTTTGATTTATTGAGTGATGAATATGATGTGATCTATGTGCCGCTACTTGGGCCAGATAAGCGTTACCCAATCGATAACCATTGGAAGAGCTTAACACAGCAAGTCATTGATAGTATTGTACGTCAGGCCAATGGTCGTAAGGTGATTGGATTAGGTCACTCATTAGGTTCGGTTTTAACATTTCAGGCTGCGTTACAACGCCCAGAATTGTTTGAACAAGTGTTAATGATTGATCCGCCTATGATCATGGGTAAAGAGTCTTTTGCTTTGCACATTGCAAAACTCCTCAAACTCAAAGTTGTCGATAAAATGTCGCCCGCAGGCTTGTCGAAACGTCGTCGTGATCATTGGGACAGTCGTGAACAAGCAGCGGAGCTTTTAAGGCCGAAAGGTTTTTATAAAGATTTCGATCCAGACTGTTATCAAGCTTATATTGATTATGCCTTGATGGACGATAAACTGCGTGGTGGGGTGGAGTTGACGATTTCACGTGATGATGAGGTTCATATTTTTCGAACCAATCCTTCACTGTGGTGGTTACCTCAGACTCAACCACAAGTGCCTGTGCAGCAGTTAATTGCAGAGCAGGGGCCATTTTTAGCTCGGCACTTTCCACAAAAGGTTGAGAAAAAATTTGGGATTCCATTTAAAGTTGTTGCGGGGAGTCATATGTTCCCATTGGAACATCCTGTGGAAACTGTTGAATTGATCAAAGATTTACTTAAATTGCCTAAGCGTCATCATTAAAGCTTAAAAACGACAACACAAAAAAAAGCACTCTATAGAGTAATGCCAGTCAGTTAAGAGATTGACTGGCTTTTTCTTGGGTATTTTTGAGGTTTTCCTTTTACAACCCTTGGATAACTCCTCACTCTTCTCTCAGGTATAACATACCGATTAGATTTCTCCATT
>NZ_VPAN01000023.1:0-47193 GCF_013419225.1 Acinetobacter sp. YH12097
TAATGGAGAAATCTAATCGGTATGTTATACCTGAGAGAAGAGTGAGGAGTTATCCAAGGGTTGTAAAAGGAAAACCTCAAAAATACCCAAGAAAAAGCCAGTCAATCTCTTAACTGACTGGCATTACCCTTTACAGGAGGCTTTTTTGTAATAAGCAAATTAATTGCTTAATTCATTAGTTAAAACCACTCTGAATTAAGCTAAAAATGAACTGTTGTAATTCAGGTGAAATCGCAAAGTATGCCACTTGAGATACTGCAATGATTGGATCTGGATATACACCGATCAACAACACAAGTGCAGCTGCGCCAAGCACCATAATACCACCCACTTTTTGACCCCAATGATCGACAGCATCGATACGTGGGTTTTCCGGTGGAGTCATGTACATCACAATCATCACACGTAGGTAGTAGTACAAACCGATACCTGAACCAAGGATCACCATCGCAGCTAAGAACCATGAACCACCAGCAACCGCTGTTTTGATCACAAGGAACTTACCAATAAAGCCAGCTGTTAATGGGATACCTGCAAGAGATAACATCATGACAGTCAGTGTTGCAGTCAACACTGGACGACGCCAGAACAAACCACGGTACTCCGCAAGGCTACCTGCTTCGTCTTTGTTGTTGTAAGGGCTAGACATCAGTGTCACAACACCGAACGCACCAATCGTTGTTAATACATAAGTAATCACATAGACGTTGACGCTGCTGAATGTTGCAAAGCCTTGTACTTGAACAAAGTCAGTATTACGTGCACTGACAATCGCAACAAGTAAGTAACCAAAGTGAGCGATTGAAGAGTATGCAAGGATACGTTTCAAGTTCACTTGACGTACTGCTAGTAAGTTACCCGCAAGGATAGACAATACTGCAATGATGGTCACGATCGTGATGAAGCTGTCAGAAAGGATTAAGCCAGAAGCCAAGAAGTAACGAACGAATAGACCGATCATTGCCACTTTAGCCACAGTCGCTAAGAATGTCGCGATTGGCGCTGGCGCACCTGCATACACGTCTGGTGTCCATTTGTGGAATGGCGCAAGAGACAATTTAAATGCAACAGCAAAAACAATCAGTGCAAGACCAAGGACTACACCCGGTTGGCTGAATGTTGTGAACATTTTGCCTGGTTCAGCAACGAATGCCATTGTACCTGTGTACGCATATACATAAGCCATACCCATCAACAACATCGCAGAAGCAGTTGCTGAAAGCACCAAGTATTTCACACCCGCTTCAAGCGACTGTGAACGTTGGTGTGTATAAGCCAATAGGCCGTATACAGGAATCGACATTAACTCAAGACTGATAAAGAATGACGCATAGTGCGAACTTGCAACCATTAACAATGCACCTGTTACAGAGCACAGCATCAAGATATAAAGTTCTTCACGGTTATCTTTATAGGTTTCGATATACGCATGTGACAATGTGCAGCAAGCAAGTGCTGCAATCAAAATCACGAATTGGTACAACATCGTAAATGGATCTACGATGAACAAATTCATTACGTTTGCAGGTGCATACTGCCCTGCAACGAAAACAAAAATAATATAAAAGGCTGCAAGGTTCAGACCGATAACGGAAGTCGTTGCAACTAAATTGTGGTTACGCTTGATTGCAATTAGCAACATCACGACGATCGCAGTTAAAGCCACGATCATCACAGGAGCTAATGGCATAAGCTCAGAAAATGACATTGTGAAGTCCATGGCTTATTGCATCTCCACATTTTCAGGTTGTACAGCAATCTGCTGCACAACATCAACGACTTCTTGAACTGGGATATAGCTATTTGCAATCCACGCCATGCTTGAATTTGAAATATCAAGGAAGGTTTGTGGGAATAGACCAAGCCATACTAGACCAAGAGCACAGATTAAAAGAATCACAACTTCACGCGCATTTAAGTCTTTCAACGGATTTGCGTAATGCTGTTTTTGTTCTTCGTTTGGTGTACCGAACAATGCTTTGTGGATCAGGATTAAACCGTAAAGACCGGCAAATACTAAGCTTACTGCAGCAAGGATTGTGTACACAGGGAACTTGTCATAAGAACCCATCAAGATCAGGAATTCACCGATGAAGTTACCTAGACCCGGAATACCTACAAGTGCCGCAACAAAGAACATTAAGAAGAATGAAAGGTATTGGAACTGACCACGAATACCGCCCATCAAACGCATGTCACGTGTATGCAGACGTTCGTAAACCTGACCACACATAATGAACAATGCAGCAGAAGATAGACCGTGAGCCAGCATCATAATCATTAAGCCTTGGAATGTCAGGATGTTACCTGCATACAAAGCAAGAAGTACGAAGCCCATGTGCGAAATAGATGTGTACGCAAGCAGACGTTTCATGTCTGTTTGTTGGAATGCACACCATGCACCGTAGAAAATACCGATTAGACCAAGAATGATCGCGATGTCAGCAAACTGAGCAGATGCTACTGGGAAGAATGGAATAACGAAACGTAAAAGACCATAAGCCGCAGTTTTAATCAAGATACCTGCAAGGTCGACAGAACCCGCTGTAGGTGCTTGCGCATGTGCATCTGGTAACCAGCCGTGTAAAGGGAAAACTGGAAGTTTTACCGCAAAACCAATGAACATACAGATCATGAATGCATACGCAAGTGCTGGAGCTTTCGCCTCAACAGTGTGTGCAACACTCATCAAGAAGTCATAGTTAAAGCTGATTTGACCGTGAAGTTGGAAGCCAACAACCACTAGACCCAAGATACCGATCAACATGATCAGACCCGCAACCTGAGTATAGATAAAGAATTTAGTTGCAGCGTAAACGCGTGACTTACCTTCTGCTCCTTTATGACCCCAAAGTGCGATCAAGAAGTAGATTGGTACCAGCATCATCTCCCAGAAGAAGAAGAATAGGAACATGTCAATCGCTAAGAATACACCGATCACACCACCTAAAGACCAAAGTAGGTTTAAGTGGAAGAAACCAACGTTCTTTTGAATCTCACCCCATGAACAGCCGACCGCAAGTACACCCAGTAATGCAGTTAAACCCACCATAAGCAGTGAAAGACCATCCACCGCAAGGTGAATGTTAATCCCTAAAGTGGTAATCCACGGTAGGTTAAATTGAGCAGCCCACTGTGGAGCCTGTGTACCCAACTCGTAGTTATAAGTACCGCTTTGCCATAAAACGACGGTTAACACCAACGTTAATAGCATACCAATTAAGGCAATATAGCGTGGTAAGTGCTTGTCGAGTTTATCGACAAGCCAGCATACAAAACCTGCAATGAACGGAATAAGGATCAGAGCGGGTAGAATTAAATTGTTTGGAGTTTCCATTTTATTTCCCCACGACCTGAATCACGACCAGGATCAATAGTAATGCAAACGTACCGAATGCCATACTAGATGCGTATTCACGCAATGAACCTGTTTGACGTGAACTTGTAAAGCTATTACCGCCTTTAACAAGTGCAGGCAATACAAGCCATAAGCCGTCAATTGGATCACGACCAAAGATTTTAGCCAGTAGCAAATAAGGCTTAACGAAAACAATGTTATACAAAGCATCGAAACCAAGTGCATTACGACAGATATTTGCAAGACCCGCGCCCAGTGAAGTTTTCGCGAACGATTTCACTGCACCATAAGCAAAGGCAAATAACACCACACCCACTGCAAGACCTGCAAGTGCAATACCAACTGCTGTATATTCAGCGCTATGCATACCGTGTTCTAGTGCTTCTGGAATATTAAACGCTGGGATTTGTGCAGCATTTAAAATATTCGTTACTGGTGCTTTTAAGACATAAGCTAAACCAGTTGAAAGCACTGCAAGAATCGCCAATGGACCCCAGTAAGTAACACCTTTGATTTCATGGTAAGGCGTGTTTTCTTTACCAAAGAATACAACCCAAATAAGACGGAATGTATAAATTGAAGTTAAGAACGCACCTGCTACACCAGTCCAGTACAAGCAGTCATAAACTGCAATCGCTTGACCTTTCACCCATACCGCACCAAGAATCGCATCTTTCGAGAAGAAGCCGATCGTGATGAATGGAATCGCTGCCAATGCACCGCCACCAATCGCGAAACAAGCAAACAAGAATTTGTTTTTGTGGAATAGACCACCCATCTTGAAGATGTTTTGTTCGTGATGGTAAGCCAAAATCACAGCACCAGAAGACAAGAATAATAATGCCTTGAAGAATGCGTGAGTCAGCATGTGGAATAGACCGGCTTGGTAAGCTTCAGCACCTACAGCCATAAACATATAACCCAACTGACTCATAGTAGAGTAAGCAAGAATACGTTTGATGTCTGTTTGTACCAATGCAGCAAAGCCTGCTACCAACAATGTCACTGCACCCGTGATTGAGATGAACATCATCACTTCTGGCGCTTGTTCAAACACGCTGAACATACGGCTACATAGGTAAACACCCGCTGTTACCATTGTTGCTGCGTGAATCAATGCAGATACTGGTGTAGGACCAGCCATCGCATCTGCCAACCATGTTTGTAATGGGATCTGAGCAGATTTACCTGCAGCACCCAAGAACAACATCAATGCAGTCCAAATTGCAATCGAAGAACTCTGAGCCAAAACTGTTGGCGCAGCAGCCACAACTTCTGCAATGTTTAAAGTGCCGAATTGTTGGTAGATCAAGAACAATGCAATCAGTAAGAATACGTCACCCACACGTGTCACAGTGAATGCTTTAATTGCAGCAAAACCGTTTGCAGGTGTTTGGTAGTAGTAACCAATTAATAGGTATGAACATAGACCTACACCTTCCCAACCGAGGAATAACAACGCTAAGTTGTCACCCAACACTAAAAGCAGCATGCTTGCCACGAATAGGTTGAAGTATGAGAAGAAACGTGCAAAGTCTTCTTCGCCACGCATGTACCATGTTGCAAAGATGTGAATTAAGAAACCCACACCTGTGATCATGCCCATCATCAATAATGATAAGCCATCTAAATGAAGCGTGAAGTCCGGTGCTAAGTTACCTGCACTGAACCAAGTCCAAAGATGCTGAGTTGTTGCAACTGAACCATTATTAACAAAGTCGATACCGGCAATTAATGCAAATAAAGCTGAAAGACCCACTGAACCTGCACCAATAATTGCAGCAACTGATTCAGGAAGATTTTTACGACCTGCCGCCAACAGGATAAAACCAATTAGCGGGAAAAGTACTGTTAAATATAAATAACTCATCCGCGCATCTCACTAGCAGCATCCACATCCAGATGATGGAAGCGATGATAGAACTGAAGGACGATCGCAAGACCGATACAAGCCTCTGCTGCAGCAAGCGTTAAGATCAAGATAAACATCACTTGACCATCTGGCTGTGCCCATGCGCTTCCTGCCAAAACGAACGCTAAAGCAGCTGCGTTCATCATGATTTCAAGGCTCATTAAAATAAATAGTAGGTTGCGTCGAACCATCACACCGTAAAAACCCAGTGCAAAAAGAATGGTTGCAACGATCAAACCATGTTCTAAAGGGATGTTGCCCATTATTCTTTGTCCTCTTCTGCACCTGGCTCACGTTTGCCAAGATGGAATGCAGCGACAAGTGCGCCAAGCAATAACATCGCAGCAACTTCAACCAGCAATAAGTACTGAGTAAAGAGTGAAGTACCCACTTCTTTCGGACCGACAACTTGAGCACCCATGACAGTGCCAGCAGTTGTGTAGTCTGACTTCAACATCCAAACAAGGATTAGACCCATCAGGAAGCTCATCAACGCAGGATATGCCCACGCTGAAGAAGTCAGCCATTTGCTTTCTTGTTCAACAGTATTTTGACCAAGATTCAGCATCATCACGACGAATACGAATAGCACCATGATTGCGCCAGCGTAAACGATAATTTCGAGGGCACCGGCAAACGGCGCACCCACGATCATGAAGATACCTGCAACTGCAAGTAAAGAGATAATCAAGCTTAATAAAGCATGTACTGGGTTCGTGTTAGTTACAACACGAACGGTAGAGACGATGGCCACAAGCGCCATCAAATAAAATGGCCACATCATGGTAATAGACTCCGTACATCAACTGGTGTGCTTTCGCGTTGAGCCTGACCTTTATCTTTACCAGCAACAGCCATACCTGTTACGCGGTAGAAGTTATAGTCTGGGTATTTACCAGGACCTGAGATAAGAAGGTTTTCTTTCTCATAAACTAAGTCCTGACGAACATACTCACCTAACTCAAAGTCAGGTGTCATTTGAATCGCAGTCGTAGGACATGCTTCTTCACACATACCGCAGAAAATACAACGTGAGAAGTTGATACGGAAAAATTCCGGATACCAACGACCATCTTCTTTTTCAGCTTTTTGTAGTGAAATACAGCCGACTGGACATGCAACCGCACAAAGGTTACATGCTACACAGCGCTCTTCGCCATCAGGGTCACGCGTTAACACGATACGACCACGGAAACGTGGTGGTACGATGTCTTCCGCTTTAACCTCTGGATATAAAATGGTGTCACGTTTACGTGTCGCGTGTGAGAATACCATCCACAACGAACGTACAATTGACCCAAATCCAGCTAGAAATTTAAACATTTTATTCTCCTTGCTGTCTTAGGCCTGATTCATCAGAATCACAGCACCAGTTACCAGAAGGTTAACCAACGCCAATGGCAAGCAAATTTTCCAACCAAAGTTCATAACTTGGTCATAACGTGGACGCATTAAAGAACCACGAGCCAAGACAAACATCATGACAAAGAATGCTGTTTTAATAATGAACCAGAACGCAGCTGGAATGAATGGAATATCTAGGTTGAAAGGCGCTAACCAACCACCGAAGAATAAAGTCACGATTAATGCAGAGATCAGTACGACGTTGACGTATTCCGCAACGAAGAACATACCCCATTTCATACCGCCGTATTCGACATGGTAACCTTCCGCCAATTCTTGTTCTGCTTCTGGTTGGTCAAATGGATGACGGTGAGTTACCGCAACACCCGCAACCACGAAGATCAAGAAACCTAAGAACTGAGGAATAACAAACCAAACATCACGTTGAGCTTCAACAATTTCACGCATGTTGAATGAGCCTGCAATCGCAACCACACCCATTAGTGAAATACCCAAGAACACTTCATAAGAAATGGTTTGAGCAGCAGAACGTAAACCACCTAGTAATGCGTATTTGTTATTTGAAGACCAACCACCGAACAATACTGCGTATACCGCAATACCAGCCATTGCCATAAAGAACAATAGACCGATGCTCATGTCTGAAACACCTAGATAAGGTGAAACAGGAATAACCATGAACGATAGCACCGCAGTTGCCATCGCAACTGCTGGAGCCATACGGAAAGTCAATTTGTCAGCAAATTTTGGTGTCCAGTCTTCTTTGAACATGATTTTCAGCATGTCGGCAACAATCTGGAACATACCGCCCGGACCTACACGGTTCGGACCGTAACGGTCTTGCCACAAGCCGAGTAAACGACGTTCAATAAAAGACATCAACGCAGCGATCAATACCACAACCAGTAAGATCACAATTGCTTGAAGAACTGAATAGGCGATTGGCCAGTTTTCAGCCCACAGCGGCGTTTGACGGATTAATTCTTGTTCCATGAATTACACTCCTACCGCGACTGAAACAGGTTCTGCAAGCGATACTGTAGGTGCTAGACCCACTGGGTAACCGATATAACCTGTAGGTAAGTATTCAATCACTTGAACTGGAAGGACGATTTCAGCATCCCCTGCTTTCACAGCGATACGTTGACCATCTTGAACATTTAAGCGTGCTGCATCTTGCTCACCCACAGCAAACATTGCTTCAGGAATACGTGATTCCATCGCAGGTGTTTTCACTGTAAATTCACCAGAAGCGAAGATGTGATGCATCGGTACAAGACGGAAGCTTTCACCATTAACCGCAACAGGTGCAGGTGCAACGAAAGTACGTGCTGGACGTTTCGCTAAACGATCGAATAAACGAACGCCTGCATCGCCACCTTTTAAGTGACCACCCACGTTGTCTTGGAATTTGTTCCAAGCTTGTGGAGAGTTCCAACCTGCAGACCAAGCAAATGGTACAAGTGAAGCTGGAGTTTGGTTACCTACATAACCTTCCATAGAGAACGTCAACGCAGAGTCTTTATCGACTGGTTGTTTTGGTTCATGAATAGAAAGTGGTGCGCGCATCGCAGTACGACCTGAGTAACGACGTGGTTCACGTGCCACTTTCAGACCATGTACACGGAAGCCAGCATCTGGTGCTACGTCTTGAATCGCTTCAAGTGCAGGAACGTTTTTCGCTACTGACTCGATAACATCATCAAGAAGTGTCCAAGAAATCGCTTTGCCTTTCACGCCAGTTTCAATGGCATGTAACCAGCGCCAAGATTCTTTGATCGCAAGTTCAGGTTTGTAGTAGCTTGGGTCATACACTTGGTAGAAACGTTGTGCACGGCCTTCTTGAGAGACAACAGTACCGTCACCTTCAGCAAATGAAGCAGCAGAAAGTACGATGTTGGCTTTTTTCACAGTTTCAGTTTCAGAATGATCAAGTACGATCACTTCTTTACCAGAAAGTGCAGCATTCACCTGCGCGGCTGGTAAGCGACGATAAAGGTCATTTTCCACCACGATCACGGTATCGTAATCTTGTGCAAATGCTTGTTCTAAGCTTTGACCACCAAAGATCGCTAAGCCCATTGAGTTCACTTCAGGAACAGTCAATGTTAAGCCCGCATTACCAAGGTTCTGTGCAACTTGTGCAGCAGCTTCCATGATTGATGCGTCTTGCAAGCTCGTACCAGAGATGATTAATGGTTTTTTCGCAGCTTTTAAAGTATCAGCAATCGTTTGTGCAAATGCTTTTGCATCGTCATCCAAACCTAAGATCACTTCACCTTTGACAGCAGCAGCGACCGCAAAACCTAAACGTGCAATGTCGTTAGGTGATGCAACAACTTCACCTGTTGCAACATCAGCTAAACGTGTTTGAGTTGCAGCAAGGATGTAAATCGGAGATTTGGCATCTTGAGCAATACGTTGTACAGGTTCAGCCAACCACTCTTGCGTACGGCGCTCTGCAGCCATTTCTTTAGCTTTATTTTTCGCAGCTTGGCGAACAGATAGAGCCATACGAGGCGCAGTTTGAGTCAGATCTTCACCCAAAATCAACACAGCATCGTAGCTTTCGATTTCACGCATACCAGGGTTATAAACACCTTCGGTTTGCATAATAGAAGCTGCAAGTTCAACAAGTTTTTGCTCTTTTTGAGCCATACCGGTTGAGAAGTTGTCTTGACCTACAAGTTCGCGAAGTGCGAAGTTTGATTCAAGTGACGCACGTGGTGAACCGATACCCAATACTTTTTTACCTTGGATATTTTCAATTACGGTATCCAATGCTTGGTCTACAGAAACTGTAGTCACATTTGCACCAGAACGGAATTGTGGTTGACGTGGACGATCTTCACGGTTCACATAACCTGTACCGAAACGACCTTTATCGCAAAGGAAGTATTGGTTCACGTCACCGTTAAAGCGGTTTTCTACACGACGTAGTTCGCCATAACGTTCACCCGGAGAGATGTTACAACCTGAAGAACAGCCTTGGCATACGCTTGGCGCATACTGCATGTCCCATTTACGGTTATAGCGTTCAGAGTGAGTTTTATCTGTGAATACACCTGTTGGGCAAACTTCAGTCAAGTTACCAGAGAATTCAGATTCTAAAGTACCTGATTCTGGACGACCAAAGTAAACACGCGAAGCGTTTGCATACACACCAAAGTCCGTACCACCTGCATAATCTTTGTAGTAACGCACACAACGGTAGCACGCGATACAACGGTTCATTTCATGAGAAATGAAAGAGCCTAGCTCTTGGTTGTAATGCGTACGTTTTGTGAAGCGGTAACGACGACGGTCATGCTGAGTCATTACAGTCATATCTTGTAAATGACAGTGACCACCCTCTTCACACACTGGACAGTCGTGTGGGTGGTTGGTCATCAAGAATTCAACAACAGAAGCACGAAAATTCTTTGCTTCGTTATCTTCAATCGAGATGTAGGTATTGTCAGATGCAGGCGTCATACATGACATAACTAAACGACCGCGAGTATCTTCAGGATTCGCGTATTGAGTCACAGCACATTGACGGCAAGAACCGACAGAACCTAAGGATGGATGCCAACAAAAGTATGGGATGTCGATGCCAAGGCTAAGACATGCTTGTAGCAAGTTCTCTGAGCCGTTGACTTCATACGATTTTCCATCGACATGAATTGTAGCCATAGTCGAATTCCTTAAGCTTGTTCTACGTTGCTAGTTTGAGCTGCCGCATTTACGACTTTAGCTTCAAATTCGCCACGGAAATGTTTGAGTGCGCCCATTAACGGTTCCATCGCACCTGGAGCATGCGCACAGAAAGTTTTACCAATCCAAAGCTTACGAGTAAGTTCTTGTAAGTGATCGATATCTTCTTTCTTACCTGTGCCATCTTCCAAGGCTTTAAGCGCTTTAACCGCCCAAGGTAAGCCATCACGGCATGGTGTACACCAACCGCAAGATTCACGCGCAAAGAATTCTTCTAAGTTACGTGTCGCAGAAACCATACACTGAGTTTCATCAACCACCATGAGCAAACACGTACCTAAACGTGAACCTGCTTTCATGATGCTTTCAGCATCCATAGGAAGGTCAATGTGTTCAGCAGCAAGGAAGTCTGTAGAAGCACCACCCGGTAACCATGCTTTGAGTTTTAAACCATCACGCATACCACCGGCATGATCTTCAATCACTTCACGCGCAGTTGTACCAAATGGAAGTTCCCAAAGACCTGGGAAAGTTACCTTACCTGATGCACCGTAGATTTTAGTACCTGGATCTTTCGACTTACCTTCAGATAAACCGATATACCATTCAGGGCCACGAAGCATAATTGCGGGTAAGTTGTTGTAAGTCTCTACGTTGTTAACAATCGTAGGACGACCCCAAGCACCTGCAACTTGTGGGAATGGCGGTTTAGTACGTGGGTTCGCACGGCGACCTTCAAGCGAGTTAATCAATGCAGTTTCTTCACCACAGATATAACGACCCGCACCGGTATGCACGTGTAACTCAAAGTTCCAACCAGTACCTAGGATGTTTTCACCTAAGTAACCTTTGGCACGAATTTGGTCCAATGCTTCATTTAAGTATTGAGCCGCTTCGATGTATTCACCACGGATGAAGATATAACCCTGTGTTGCTTCTAATGTATAAGCAGCAATCAACATACCTTCGATCAACTGATGAGGAAGTTTTTCCATCAACAGACGGTCTTTAAAGGTACCTGGTTCCATTTCATCGGCATTACAGATGAGGTAACGAGGGCCTGAGTTATCATTTGGCGCCATAAGCGACCATTTGATCCCTGCAGGGAAGCCCGCACCACCACGACCTTTTACAGTCGCAGCTTTAATCACTTCAAGCACTTCTTTCGGTTGCATGCCAACAGCTTTCTTAAAGCCTGCATACCCTTCAAGTGCTTCGTAATCATCTGCACTGCGAACGTGTTCCTGTTTGCTCAAACGCCATGTGAGTGGGTGAGTTTCTGGGTTACCGTCGCCATAAATTGGTTTTGGTTCAGTATTCATACATACTTCTCCAATAACTGTTTAATTGAAGTCACTTCAACTAGACCGTGAGTGTCTTCGTCAATCATTAACGTCGGACCTTTGTCACAGTTACCTAGGCAGCAAATTGGCAATAAAGTAAAGCGACCATCTGCAGTCGTTTGACCAAATGAAATGCCTAATTCACGCTGGAATGCTTCAGCAAGTGTTTCCGCACCCATCAAGAAGCAAGCAATCGAGTCACATAATAAAATTACGTGGCGACCAACTGGTTGACGGTAAATACGGTTATAGAAAGTAGCAACACCTTCTAGGTCTGCAAGGCTCATGCTAAGCAATTGAGCAATAGCATTCATCTGTGCATCATCTACCCAGCCATTACGGCGTTGTACACACTTCAAAGCATCAAGACATGCTGCGCGTGGGTACGGATAGTGACCAATGTGATGTTCGATATCGTGGATTTCTTCCGCAGTTAAAATCCCTTCAACATTCACACGTGGTTTTTTGTCAGTCAAAATCATCATAATGCGATTACCCCTTAGCGATCCACGTCAGCCATTACGACGTCAATTGTCGCTAAATAAATGATTAAGTCAGACATTAAGCTGCCGTTAATCACAGAAGGCATTTGCTGTAAGTGCGTGAAGGTTGGTGTACGGATACGTGTACGGTAACTCATCGTTGACTTATCTGAAGTCAAGTAGTAGTTCGACGCACCTTTTACCACTTCCGCCATTACAGAGCTTTCGCCTGCTGGCATTACAGGACCCCATGACACGCTCAAGAAGTGCGTAATCAATGTTTCGATGTCTTGTAAAGTTTTATCTTTTGGTGGTGGAACAGCCAATGGATGGTCTGCTTTGTATGCACCAGAAGGCATGTTGTCTAAACATTGTTTGATGATTTTCAGTGATTCTTCAATTTCACGGAAGTGAACAAGAACACGTGCATAAGCATCGCCTTCGTACTCTAAAGGCACATCGAAGTCGTAGTTTTCGTAGCCGCTATACGGACGATATTTACGAACGTCGAAGTCGATACCTGTAGCACGTAGGCCTGTACCTGTTACACCCCAAGCCAATGCTGATTTTGCATCATACTGAGCAACATTACGGGTACGACCGATAAACACTGAGTTTTTCAGTGCCGCAGTGTAGTACTCGTTCATACGCTTCGGCATCCAATCTAGGATTTCGCGAATGAGGTGCTGCCAGTTGTTTGGCAAGTCGTGCGCTGTACCACCGATACGGAACCATGCTGGGTGCATACGGTAACCCGTGATCGCTTCGATCGCGTCATAGATTTTTTGACGGTCAGCGAACATATAGAATACAGGGGTCATACCGCCGGCATCCTGAATCGCAGTACCAATGAACAACAAGTGGTTATTGATACGGAACAATTCAGACATCATGACACGGATACATTGTGCACGGTCAGGAACGGTAATCCCTGCCATTTGCTCTACGCCAAGAACGTAAGGCATGTTTTGCGCACAACCACCTAAGTAGTCAACACGGTCTGTATACGGAATGAATGAGTGCCATGTTTGACGCTCAGCCATTTTTTCCACACCACGGTGGTGATAGCCGATGTCAGGAACACAGTCTTTCACTTCTTCACCGTCCAACTGCAAGATCACACGGAAGGCACCGTGCGCAGATGGATGGTTAGGACCCAAGTTTAGGAACATGAAGTCTTCATCATCGTTCCCACGCTTCATACCCCAATCTTCAGGTACGAAACGAAGATGTTCTTGTTCGTAATCCTGTTTCGCTTGGTTTTGGCGATAAGGCGTGTATTCGGTCGCACGTGCAGAATATTCTTTACGTAACGGGTGACCTTCCCAATATGTTGGCAACAAGATACGACGGAGCATTGGATGCCCTTCGAAGTTGATACCAAACATGTCGTAAGCTTCACGTTCGTACCAGTTGGCATTCGGCCAAATATTGGTTGCCGTTGGAATGTTTACATCATTCTCAGCTAATGCAACCTTGATACGAATATCACTGTTACGCTCTAACGATAACAAGTGATAGAACACAGTGAAGTCAGATGCAGGCAGACCATCGCGGTGTGTACGTAAACGCTCATCAACCGCAGACAAGTCAAACAGCATCACGTATGGACGTGACACCGTACGCAAGAACATTAAAACTTCTTGTACACGTGCGCGCTCAACCCAGACTGTTGGAAAGTCTTCAAAAGTCGTTTGCACGTAGAAGTTCTCACCAAATTTGGTTTTGAGCTCTTCTACAATTGCAAATGCAGGGCGGGAATCAACTGGAGTTGATTCTGGCATAGCAATGTCAGTTTCAGCCATTGGCTTGGCTTCCTATTTAATACAAATTCAGTCAATCAAAACGACAATTACACCCAGTCCGGGTGTATCAATATTTCGTCGCAGTGATTATTTAATTTCATCCATTGAGCGTAAGTTTTTCACTGCAATACGCTGTGCGTTCTTACGGTCACGTTCTGGCATCATCTTCGGCTTATACACTGGCTTAAGATCATCACCAATCACGGCCGATAAAGGACGGCGCTCAAGTTGAATCTGGTCTTGCAATAACATCAATGCCTGAATTAAAGCTTCAGGACGTGGTGGGCAACCCGGGATATACACATCGACAGGGATGATTTTATCCACACCTTGTACAACTGAATAAATGTCGTACATACCACCAGAGTTTGCACATGCGCCCATTGAGATTACCCATTTAGGCTCAAGCATTTGCTCGTACAAACGTTGAATTACAGGCGCCATTTTCATGAAGCATGTACCTGCAACAATCATCAAGTCAGCCTGACGTGGTGAAGCACGAATAACCTCGGCACCGAAACGTGACAAGTCATGCACGCCTGTTAAAGTCGTTGCATACTCTACGTAGCAGCAAGATGTACCAAAGTTAAACGGCCAAACTGAGTTTTTACGACCCCAGTTTACTGCTGTATGTGCAACATCCTCTAAACGAGTCATGAACACATTTTTATTCACTTCTTCTTCAAGCGGATCGGTAACGATTTGACGCTCTTGAAGTGGATATTGATCAGCATCCGGATTCGCACGGGTTAATGTATATTTCATCCCGTCTTACTCCTTGTCAGATGATGCAGTCGGTGACTTAGATTTCACACGACCAGATGATTGCGCTGGAATTTGACCTGTAGGGTCCATAACCAACTCTTCAATAGAGTTAAAGCGTGTGATTTCTGCGATGTCCATATTTGGTGAACCAATTTTCAACGCTTTACCTGCAGCTTTACGCTTATCAGAAGGCGCCCAATCTAATGCACCTACTTTTACCGCGTAAATTAAAGCAATCAATAAATCGACCACAAAAATAACCACGGTAGTAAAACCAAACCAGCCTGCTTCACGAACAGAAGTAGACCATGCATATAGATAAAGTGCTTCGATATCAAACACGACGAAGAAAATTGCAACTAAATAGAATTTCGCAGACAAGCGAATACGTGCACCACCAGCACCTACTACACCTGACTCAAACTGCTCTTGCTTAGCACGACCCCATGATTTACCCCCAAGGAGTAAAGGGACGGTCAGCATAAAGACGCAAAGGAATGTAACGCCGATCACGAAGGCAATAATTGCCCAATCGTATGGAGTAATGGCACTCATGCGGGGATAACTCCTGGCAGGCCTATTTATTAACAAAGAATGTATGTATTGGCCTTCAAATACACCAAACACAAAATTAATCCCGCCAATTGTACCTGATTGAGGAGGCTTCTTGCTAGCTTATCGGTATTCGTCTTTAGGATGATTTTTTAATCATTTCAGCATTTAAATTGGGTTTACTCCCTTAAAATTAGGATTAATCGCTTAATTAGATTAGATTGCATTTTTTTATTAATTATTACATTTATGTGATTTTATCAGAAAATTATGACTGTTCAGTTTCATCAACAAACCCTTCATTTCTCAGCATACACGTTTAAATTGGCGTATTTTTATCAACTGTGTCATTTATTAAATAAATACTCCCCCACCTCAACTTTGTTGTTTCTTTATTCACTTCTTTTGCTTTTGATCTTTTCTTCAAATGAAAAGCCAGCTGTATTGGTTCTATGTAAAAAGACATTTTTTTAGCTTCTTGTGGCTTTTTTGCAATTCTTTGACACGACCTATAAAGAGTGTGATATTTGTAGTTAAAACACAAAAAGCAATCACAACGGAGAGACAATAATGACTTTAGAATTTACGCATAAACCTGATTATTTTCTATCTGCGCAATTGGTGATTCACCATATTAAAAACTACTTAGATAAGCACCCTGATGCTCAAAATGCCATTTTTGATTTACGTGATATCTATGAGTTATTACGTCAAGATTTAGCTTCTGCAACCACCAACCTTAGCGGGATTATGAATATTGTAGATGAATATAAAATTGAGACTCTAAACGGCGACCAAAAACTCATTAGCAATTATTCTATCGATGCTAAAAACAACTCTTTACTCATCGATTTCAATGCAGATGCCCTTGCTGCTCTGAAAAATGGCAAACCCATTATTGAACCTGATGCAACGATTACCGAATAAATAAAAACCTGATGTAAAAAAGCCATTCAAATTGAATGGCTTTTTATATGTACCACTCGCTAAATACAGCTGAGTTAGATTTCTTAGGCTGTTTAGCTTTCATTGGCACTAAGCTCTTTACCATCTAGCTTCGGCTTATTCTTCTTAAAACGTGTCGCAGGCCATGTCATGGTAAAACGCGCCCCACCCAATGTTGGACTTCCATCAATACCAACTGTTCCACCAAACCAATAAGCAATACGGCTAACAATCGATAAACCTAAACCATAGCCCCCTGAAGCACGGGTACGACTATCATCTAAGCGTGCAAAGGCATCAAAAATACGCTTACGATCTTCTTCTGGAATGCCGGGGCCATCATCTTCAACACAGATATAGGCCATGCCTTCATCATTCACACCACCACTGATCAGCACTTTATCATCACAATAACGCACTGCATTACCCACCAAGTTTTGTACAACGCGATGTAAATAGCGACGCTCGGTTTCCACAATCACCCCAATCGGTGGTGCTTGCAATTCCAAGGTTTTCCCTGTCTTTAAGGCTTCGGTTTCAATCAAGACCTGATCTAAAACTTCAAACAAGCTGACATCTTCAAACTCTAAAGATGGCATGCCCTGTTCGAGCTTGGCATAAGTCATGATCTCATCAATCAAGGTATTGAGAGCTTCGATATCTTTGTCGATTTGTTCAACTTGCTGCTGACGGTAGTCGTAGTCGTCTTCATCCGCCATCATTTCTACACCAAAGCGAATCCGCGCCACAGGTGTTCGCAGTTCATGCGATACCGCGCGCATCAACTCACGCTGTGCTTCAATTAAACGTTCAATATGATCTGACATTGAGTTATAGCTCGATGCCAAGGTACCAAATTCATCGGTACTTTCGACAGGCAGACGTACAGATAAGTCCCCGCCCTTCATTTTATTTAAAGCATAATTTACAGCACGTAACTTACGTTGCATCGGCACCAATAGACCATAAACACCCAAGCTCAAGACAAATAAGCTTAGTAGCGTAATACCGGCTGCCAACTGGAAAGGCATCCAATTAAATAATGGTACCGGCCCCATGACCAAGACTTCTGAAGTTGAACTTGGAATTGGCGATACAATCGAAATGGTCGTGCCGCGCTCCGTCGCACTGTCACGATACAAAATAATGCTGTGATCTAAGCGTAATCGGCCGATTTGCTCAGAATCTAAAGGTAAACTCTGAACATTTTGAATTGAAATTGGATATGAAAAATGATGCTGAATTTTTTCAAGATATTGTTTTTCTTGACCTGGGTAATAAACCAAATAATCCAGTATAAAGACAGGCAACGCCTTCATTTGGCGTTCTGAAATATTATCGGCTTTGATATACAGCAGATGCGCAGGGTCATCTTTTAAGCCAATAATAATATAGGCTGCCGTAGTTTGTGCATCCCAACGCACTACAGCTTTACGCTCTTCTATACGTTTTGTTTCCGCTCGGGTTAAATCAACCTGATTAGCTTTTACATAATAAATAGGCAACTCAAGTAGATCAGATGCATCTGACACCCAATCTGACTTTTGTTGTTCGTTTGGCTGACGTGCAATACCTTCACTAATAATGAAAGCCAAGCCGTCAGTAAGCGACTCACGATATTCTTGCGCGCGCTGGTAGTTGATGATCTGTACCAGCAAATAGCCAAATGTAGCGACTAAGAAGACTAATATCAGTAGTCCCGCGTAGACGCGCAAAAATATACTGTGTTTAAACACGTAAAAAGTGTCCTACTTTGCCAAACTGAGGGACGGCATTTTACATTAAATGCCGTTGGTTTCTTTTACGAATAAATAACCTTTACTACGTACGGTCTTAATACGTTTCGGGTTTTCAGGATCATCGCCAATTTTTGGACGAATACGTGAAATACGCACGTCGATTGAACGGTCTTGACCATCGTATTCAATACCACGAAGACGCTCAAAGATATCTTCACGAGAAAGAATTCGACCCGCATTAGATGCCAATAACCATAAAAGGTCATATTCCGCACTAGTAAAGTCAACCAACTCATTATTGAGCGTGACAGAACGACCACCGTTATCAATCACAAGGTCATCAAATTCGATGCGCTGTGCAACTTCATCTTCTGGTGCTTTGTCTGTACGACGTAATAATGCACGAATACGCGCAAGTAGAACGCGAGGTTGAACAGGTTTTGCAACGTAGTCATCTGCACCCATCTCTAGACCCAAAACTTGGTCCATGTCTTCGGTACGTGCAGTCAACATTAAAATTGGTTGATGGTAATGCGGACGAACTTCACGACAAATGGTTAAACCATCTGCACCCGGAAGCATCACGTCAAGTAATACCATGTCTGGTTGTTCAGCGATAATACGGCGGATTGCACGGTTACCGTCTGGTTCTACCCCAACTTCAAGTCCGTTACGGATTAAGTATTCTTGAGTTAAACGAGCAAGACGCTCATCGTCTTCAACAATTAAAATTTTAGGTAACTTTTCTTCTTGGCTCATTGATTGCCCCTTATTTGATTGGGCGTATCCTATTTGAAATCCGATAGATACGCTTAAACATAGTTTGCAATATACACACGTTTACATTGTAAACAAGATGGCATTCACCAAACTGATACATCAATATCGTATTTTGTAATAAATTTTAACCTGCCATATTTCTGCAATTTTATTTACCGATCATTTCCATGACCTATTGCTCACAATAGCAACAATTATAAATTTGGATACATTTTCATCGGATAAAAACTGACTGGTTGATTCACAACTTTTTACGCTTTCTAAAGTTATCCACAATGTTATCTATAAGCACTCTTTTTCGACTTTGCTATGCTATGCCCTTGTCGGATAAGGCATATATAACAAAGATAAAAAATAGGGATTTTTTGAGATGGATAGCTGCCAGAAACGTTCAAAGCTTTTAGTAAAATGTCAATATTGATCTACCCTAAATTTTCCCGTATCTTGTGTTCAATAAATTTTTAAACCACTAGGTCTTGTGTTTAAACCTCAAACACTGTGGCATAAAAATTGCCCAGTTCAAACGGTCCTAACATAAAAATAGATGAAAAATGGAGCTATGCTAGCATGAGCGTAACGAATTCAACCCCTGGTCAAATTCAGGTGATTAAACGCACCGGTGACGTTGCACCTTTTGATGCAGAAAAAATCTCTGTGGCGATTGGTAAAGCGTTCTTGGCCGTTGAAGGCCAGCAAAGCGCTGACTCCAGTCGTATTCATGACCGTATCTCTCAATTAACTGAGATGGTACTGAATACCTTTAACCGTCGTTTACCTTCTGGCGGTACCATTCATATTGAAGAAATTCAGGATCAGGTTGAACTTGCGCTTATGCGTACAGGTGAGCAAAAAGTTGCTCGCTCTTACGTGATTTACCGCGAACAACGTGCTGAAGCTCGTAAACAAACTGGTGCTCACCACCACCCTACTTTACAAGTGACGGGTTCAAACGGTCAGCTTAAACCGCTTGATCTTGGCGCGCTTGAGGCAAATATTGTCAAAGCAGCTGAAGGTTTAGAAGGCATCGATGTTCAAGCGATTATCGATGAGACTGTGAAAAACCTATATAACGGCGTAAAAGAGTCAGACATCTCAACGACCATGATGATGGCTACTCGTACACGTATCGAACAAGAGCCAAACTATACATACGTGACTGCGCGTTTATTGCGTAACGACCTTGTTGCTACAGGGTTAGAGTTCTTAGGTTTAGATACTGACACGAACGAAGGCGACGCTTTAGAAACTTTCTTGAAGAAAGGTATCGAACTTGATCTTCTTTCTCCAGAACTTCTTAACTTTGACCTTGCAAAATTGGCTGCTGCGATTCAACCAGAACGCTCAAACCAATTTACTTATTTAGGTCTACAAACCTTATTTGACCGTTACTTCATCCACTCAGATGGCGTACGTTTCGAATTACCACAATTATTCTTCATGCGTGTTTCAATGGGTCTTTCATTGAACGAAGACAACCGTGAAGCACGTGCAATCGAATTCTATAACTTATTGTCTAGCTTCGATTACATGGCGTCTACGCCTACTCTATTTAACTCGGGTACTTTACGTCCACAGTTATCTAGCTGTTACTTAACAACGATTTCAGATGACCTTTACAACATTTATGGCGCAATGCGTGATAACGCAATGTTGTCTAAATGGGCGGGTGGTTTAGGTAATGACTGGACGCCAGTTCGTGCGCTTAACTCGTACATCAAAGGTACAAATGGTAAGTCACAAGGTGTTGTACCGTTCCTTAAAGTTGCCAACGATACTGCCGTTGCAGTCAACCAGGGTGGTAAACGTAAAGGTGCAGTATGTGCATACCTTGAAACATGGCACTTGGACATCGAAGAATTCCTAGAGCTTCGTAAGAACACAGGTGATGACCGTCGTCGTACACACGACATGAACACAGCGAACTGGGTTCCAGATTTGTTTATGCAACGTGTATTCGAAGATGCTGAATGGACTCTGTTCACACCATCTGAAACACCTGACTTGCATGACCTAACAGGTGCAGAATTTGCTGAACGCTATGCTTACTACGAAGGCATTGCGAAAGAAACCAACATGCTACATAAGAAAGTCCGTGCGAAAGACTTATGGCGCAAAATGTTGTCTATGTTGTTTGAAACTGGCCACCCTTGGATCACATTCAAAGACGTATGTAACTTACGTTCACCACAACAACACGTGGGTGTAGTTCACTCTTCTAACTTGTGTACAGAAATTACGCTGAACACTAACGAAGATGAAATCGCAGTATGTAACTTAGGTTCAATCAACCTTGTACAACACGTTCAAGGCGGTGTGTTAGATCGTGAAAAACTTGCTCGTACAGTAAAAACTGCTGTTCGTATGCTCGACAACGTGATTGACATCAACTACTACGCTGTTCCTCAAGCTCGTAACTCGAACTTGAAACACCGTCCAGTGGGTATGGGTATCATGGGCTTCCAAGATGCTTTATACGAAATGAAATTGGCTTATGGTTCTGATGCTGCGGTTGAATTCGCTGACGAATCTATGGAAGTGATTTCTTACTACGCAATCCAAACGTCTAGCGACTTGGCACTTGAACGTGGTACTTACGAGACATTTAAAGGTTCACTTTGGGATCAAGGTATCTTGCCAATTGACTCTTTAGATATCGTACAAAAAGCTCGTCCTGACCGTATGTTCGAAGTTGACCGTACAACACGTTTGGACTGGGATACTTTACGTACTAAAGTTCAAAAAGACGGTATGCGCAACTCAAACGTGATGGCAATTGCACCGACTGCAACCATTTCGAACATTTGTGGCGTATCGCAGTCAATCGAACCAACTTTCCAAAACTTGTATGTGAAATCTAACCTTTCTGGTGAATTCACAGTGATCAACCCGTACCTAGTACGTGCGTTAAAAGATCGCGGTCTTTGGGATTCTGTAATGGTGAACGACCTGAAACACTTCGAAGGTTCGGTTCAAAAAATTGCACGTATTCCTGAAGAGCTTAAAGCAATCTTCGCGACTGCGTTCGAAGTTGAGCCACGTTGGATTGTTGATGCTGCATCACGTCGTCAAAAATGGATCGACCAAGCTCAGTCTCTTAACCTTTACATCTCTGGTGCAAACGGTAAGAAACTCGATATGACGTACAAAATGGCATGGTTACGTGGTCTAAAAACCACTTACTACCTACGTGCATTGGGTGCGACTTCTGCTGAGAAATCAACCATTAATACTGGTGCATTGAACGCGGTTAAGCCTGCTACTGTTGCAGCACCTGTAGCCGTGGTTGCAGCTCCTGAAGCAAAACCAGAAGTTCCTGCAGAGGAAGATGGCTTTGCAAATGCAGCGCCAGTGCCGCAAGCATGTTCAATTGACAACCCTGATTGTGAGGCTTGTCAATAATCTGACAGGTTTTAATCCCCCTAAATCCCCCTTTGTAAAGGGGGACTTCCTAAAACCCTTTTGGATTCAAGGAAGCCCCTCTTTTTTAAAGAGGGGTTTGGGGAGATTTAAAAATTAAAAATAAATAAAGGAATCCACCATGCCACATATGACGCATAACTATCAGTTAGGGTTAATTGCCTTGGTGGTTTCCTTTATTTTGACTTTTTATGTCCCGATCGCCTATTTCTGGTTCAAGGCATATAAATCGCGTAATCAAAATAAGTAGTGGGGATATTTGCTCTACCGAACAATTTTAGAGCAGTGATCGACAAAACTTAATTTTGCTTACACAAATTGAGCGTATAGTAGGACATCTCAGCGACGCTGGATGTCTATAAAAGATATAAAGCAACGAAGAGAGAACTGTTATGTCTATCCTAAGTTGGGACGATTTCGAAGATGATGAACCGAAACAAGCTGCACAAGCTCACCAGCCTGCGCCCGTCGAACCGCAAAAAACGACTGATTCGCAAGTGGTATCTAATGCACAGCACTCATCGCCGAATTTGGCAGCTGCACAACCCGCTCGAACCAGTACAAATCGACCAACAGATCCAACCGATCCGTTGGCAAGAGCATCTAACGCTCTAGAAAATCTAGACGTTGCACCTGGCTTAGAAGAGCTAGAAATGGGTGCTCAGCGTGTTCAAGTTGACGATAAAGCGATGATCAACTGCCGCGCTGACTTAAACCAACTTGTACCGTTTAAATACGAATGGGCTTGGCAAAAATATCTAGACGGTTGTGCAAACCACTGGATGCCGCAAGAAGTGAACATGAACCATGACATCGCACTTTGGAAGTCTGAAAATGGCTTAACCGAAGATGAGCGTACCATTGTTATGCGTTCTTTAGGTTTCTTCTCGACTGCGGATTCTTTGGTTGCAAACAACTTGGTTCTTGCAATCTACCGTCACATTACCAACCCTGAATGCCGTCAGTACATTTTACGTCAATCATTTGAAGAAGCGATTCACACGCACGCTTACCAATACTGTATCGAATCTTTAGGCATGGACGAAGGCGAAGTCTTCAACATGTACCGTGAAATTCCTTCAGTGGCTCGTAAAGCGGCATGGGGCCTAAAATATACACAATCTTTAAGTGATCCTACTTTCAAAACAGGTACACCTGAAAACGACCAAATCTTGCTTCGCAACTTGATCGCGTTCTACTGCGTCCTTGAAGGTATCTTCTTCTACTGTGGTTTCAGCCAAATCTTGTCTATGGGACGTCGTAACAAGATGAATGGTGTTGCTGAGCAATTCCAATACATCTTACGTGATGAATCCATGCACTTGAACTTTGGTATCGACATGATCAACCAAATCAAGATCGAGAACCCTCACCTATGGACTGCTGAGTTCCAAGAAGAAATCATTCAAATGATTCTTGAAGGTACAATGCTTGAAATCGAATATGCTCGTGACACTATGCCACGCGGTGTATTGGGTATGAATGCAGGCATGATGGAAGAATACTTGAAGTTCATCTGTAACCGTCGTTTAAGCCAATTAGGTTTACCTGAACAATTTGCTGGTGTGAATAACCCATTCCAGTGGATGTCAGAAATGATGGACTTACGTAAAGAGAAGAACTTCTTTGAAACTCGCGTAACGGATTACCAAACTGGTGGTGCGTTAAGCTGGTAATAAATTTTTCAGCGAAATATCAAAAGCGGAACCAAGTGTTCCGCTTTTTTTATGAAGAATTTCATTCACCCAAGCAAATCTATGCATTTAATTTAATTCATATTCTGCTAATATAAAACGGTATAAAAATACATTAATTAATAAAAATCACATAATAAAAGAGGACAGAATGAAAGGTCAGATATTAGATTATTCAGTACAAACCAATTCAGGCATCATCAGTGGAGATGATCAAAACCGTTATGAGTTTACAGGTGCAGAATGGCGTGGCCAAAACTCACCTAAACGTGGCGATCATGTAGATTTCGATATCAGTCCCGAAGGTCAAGCGGTTCAAGTATTCAATGCACTTGGCAGCAGTAATCCTATTCAACAAATTTCACAGCACCTCGATAAAATTTCAAACCAAGACCAAGCTGAATCAAAATTCAACATGATTGATTGGTTTGTCAAATGTCTAAAAAATTATGCCAACTTTACTGGACGTGCACGCCGTAAAGAATATTGGTTTTTTGTTTTGGTCTATCTTATCGCAATGATTATTACTCTGATTGTCGATTCAGTGCTTAGAACCAGAGGAATATTCACAGGTATTTTCATCTTAGCAATGGTTATTCCGTCCCTTTCTGTTGCAGTACGTCGTTTACATGATATTAATAAATCTGGTTGGTATTGGTTAATACAAATGATTCCGCTCGTTGGACCAATTCTGGTTCTAATTTGGCTTGCAACGGAAACAAAACCTGAAGTAAACCAATGGGGACAACCTGCCAAATAAATAAAAAATCGTGGCTACTATTTATGTAGCCACCCTATCTACAGCACATTAACTCAGGAAAAATATGAAAGGACAAATACTAGATTTTTCGATTCAAACTAATACTGGGGTGATTAGTGCTGAAGATGGAAAACACTATCAATTTGCTGGTCATGAATGGCGCGGTCAAAGACCACCTACACGTGGAGAACAGGTTGATTTTGCTTTGGATGAAAGTGGGCAAGCGATTCAAGTCTATATTGCATTACACCAACAAAGTTTTTCCACGAATACGCGAGCAAACTACAGTGAAGAAGAGGAAAACTATGACTTTTTCGCGTGGTCATTCAAACCACTGAAAAAGTTTGCTGAATTTGAAGGACGTGCTCGACGTAAAGAGTTCTGGTTCTTTTGGCTATTTTGTATATTGGTCACTATACTTGCCTCTATTTGCGATTTCGTTATTGGCAGTGAACCTTGGCTAGAAAATATTACCAATATCGTTTTACTTATTCCTAGCTTAGCTGTTGGCGCACGTCGACTACATGACACGGGACGTTCAGGTTGGTGGCAACTTTTAATGCTCACAATCATCGGAATCATTCCACTGATTATATGGTGGGCTACAGACACCAAAGCCGAGAACAACCAATGGGGTCAACCCGCTAGAGATCTGCAACAATAAAATAAGGCGCACAATGCGCCTTATCTTTTAACAAAAAACTTTAGCCATATTTACGCGCAAAATCTTCATCTGAAGTGCATAGATAAATAATAAATTCAATAAAAGCAACAATGGATGGAATAAAGGTCCAACAGAATAGCAGATACACAATCCCCCATCCAATACGACCCAAATAGAATTTATGTATACCAAATCCACCAAGGAAGAATGCTAAGAGTGCAGCAACAATACGACTCTTTTGACCGTATTGCGTGCCTAAAGCATTCGGCACAGCGACTAAGTAAATATCGGTTGCGTAACCCAATCCACTTGTCTCAAAATCAACAAATTGTCCACGAGCAGGAACAGTTTGTCCTTTCCAATCGCTTCCAGAAAATTGATAACGATTCTGATCATCTCCACTGATGATGCCTGTATTATTTTGAACAGAAAAATCGAGTATTTGCCCTTTCATATAATCCTCTATGTTTTATCTTTATTTGATGATTCTTGGACGTTATTTTCATCAGCAATATAACGAATTATTGATGAATATCATATCATTAACTTATCTTGCCAAATAGCATTTTGTAAACATCAATCTCAATGCATATACCACTGCCATCGCAAATATTGCATAACCCGCAGGAGTAATAAACAACGGAATACACAAAACAATCACCACGGTTAAAGGATATAAAAGTTTTCTAAAACCACTTTGATGATGCAATTCATGAAGTAAATATAAACTTGTCGTATAAATCACGAGGCTGATCGCCACAAAGTAGCTTTCTTTCTCAGAACTAATCAGCGCCTCATGCGAAACCACATCAACTGCGGCAGCTAAACCTGCACCAATCGCCGCGATACTAATAAAGACAAAGAAATGTCCATAACCCCAAGTAAATGCCATTTTTCGGCTATTTAAACGCTCTGCAATACTGGTATCAAAATAAGACCATCACATGGTGAACATCATCATCAGACCACCCACCATCAGAAAAATCAGTTCAGTACTAAAACGCTGATTTGTTAATGCATCGGTTATGGCAATCGAGCATCCGACAATAGATTCGCCTAAAACGATAATGGTGAGCAGTGAATATCACTCTGCAATATGATGCGCATGCCAAGGTGTACGGCTTGCAGCTTCTGCAAAAACTGGGATAGACAGTTCAGCAATTGCGAGCAAAATGAAAAGATAAACGGTGAAATGCAGCGGTGAAAAAAGAAAGAACAGCCACCCCACTTGCACCAGTATGATGCCAAAAGCATAGCGTAATGCTGTTTTCCGACGGGACAGATCATGCTTTGCAACGCGAAACCACTGCTGTAACTAAGCCCAAACGCATAATGGCATAACCAATCACAATTACGTCAAAATCCTGCTTTTGAAAAGCGCTTGGAATACCTGCAGCAATGACCAAAGAACCAATGATCTGTACGAAAGTTAAGATTCGATAGAGCGCATCATCATTATCATACGCCGAAGCAAACCAACTAAAGTTCATCCACGCCCACCACAAGGCAAAAAACACCATGCCATACAGCGTTAAACCCTGAGCTAAATGATTTTCAACAATGGCATGATGCAGTTGCTGCCCTGCTGTTGCGATCGCCACGACAAAGATCAAGTCAAAAAGCAATTCTAAAGAGGTCGCGACACGATGATGCTCATGTGGATCACGTGGGTGCAAAGGTTTGAGCCACTGACTAGGGAATAAAAATGATTTGGACATAGCATTCAGCTTTATTGTTTTCTGTCTGAATTTTTTCAAAAGCCTGAAACAGTTACAAGATCGATTACATAAATCAGATGAGAAACAGTTTTCTAGAAAAAGGATAATGGCTTTAAAAACACACTTAAGATTTAGATATTTCAATTGTAGAAGTTAAAAATTCAAAGTGACAAAACTGCGAAAGACGTTTTAAGATAAAAACTCGATAGATCGATGTGTTTTTTATATCTCAGCTATATTTTTCTCTAAATTTTAATGACATACTGCTATCCACTAAAATAATAATGAAACCTAAAAGTGATGTTAAAAGAAAAATTAGCGTCTTTTCCTGACGCAGTTTGGGTACAGATTCATTATGATCAAATGCAAGTTTTAACGCGTGATCATCAAATTGTAGCTGAACAAAACTGCCCTCTGGCTTTTATAGAACGTGGAAGTTTTGTCCGAAACTATCATGTTGCAGAACAGTGCTTCAACCAACTCATACAACAGATCCACTTCAAGTGGTATGAGTTTGGACAGCCGGTTATTTTTATTCAGTTAAAAGAACGCTTAAGTGAAGAAGTCAGCGCACTCGAGCTACAAGCCATTCAAGAAATGGCTCTAAGCGCAAATGCACATTTTGTATTTGTTTACGACAAACATGGTATCGCACTCGAAGCAGAAACCATCAAAAATGATGAGTCTCCTTTGCTCAAATGGCTTTTCTGTGGGGTGATCTTGCTCATTTTGCTGATTATCTTTAAATAATCAGCATCATTCTCTTGATTAGGTGCAACTACGACACTTTCTGCTGCTGCAATTGCTCAATACTCGAAATCAAATCGTTAAAACGATCAATCACCAGTGCCGGTGCAGCCGTTTGAATTTCTTCTGCACTACCATAACCATAGCTCACAGCAATACTATGCACTGCATTACGGCGTGCGCCTAAAATATCGTACTCACGGTCTCCCACCATCACACATTCCTTCGCATCCAACTGTTCTTGCTGCAAAATGTATTCAATTAAATCGCCTTTGTTGGTGCGCTCACCGTTCAGTTCACTGCCATAGATCACAGTAAAATATTGTGCCAAATCAAAATGTTCTAAAATTTGGCGGGCATAGACCGTCGGCTTTGCTGTAGCGACGTACAAGTGAAAGCCTTGCTGTTGTAAAGTTGCTAGAGTGTCGGCAACGGCAGGATAAACTTTATTTTCAAATAAGCCGGTCACTGCAAAGCGCTCGCGATAACCTAGTAAAGCCTGATCTGCAAGTACATTATGCACATCGACATTGAGGATTTTGGCCAAAGAGGCTTTCAAAGGTGGCCCAATGATCCAATCGATATTGGTCTCATCCGAAATGGGATGTCCAATTTTCGCCAGTCCATAGCGTGCTGAAGTGGTAATGCCAACTTTTGGATCTGTTAATGTTCCATCGAGATCGATCAATATATTCTTAATCACAGCTTTTACCTTATCCATTCACTTCTGCAAAAATACTATCGAGTGTTCGCTCAAAGTTGCCTATACTATCGCAAATTTTGTGTAATAAGGACATCATTGTGCGCCCTACTGTACTGTGCTTTTCAGGTCTTGACCCTTCAGGTGGTGCAGGACTGCAAGCGGACATTGAAGCCATTGGTCAAAGTGGCGCACATGCTGCCATTGCGTGTACAGCATTAACCGTTCAAAACTCACAACAAGTGTATTCGTTTGAAGCAACCTCTCGTGAGTTATTGCTGGCTCAAGCACATGCCGTCGTCGGTGACCTCCCTATTCGCTGTGTAAAATCAGGAATGTTAGGAACGACTGAAAATATCGCGGCTCTCGCTGAGTTTTTACGTGAACATCCCGAATATCACTATGTTCTCGACCCCGTTTTAGTTGCCAATAGTGGTGGCTCTTTGGGCGATCAAGCAACGTTGGTCAAAGCCTTTGCAGAACTAATTCCACTTGCCACTGTGCTTACACCCAATACCGTAGAATTACGTGCGCTCACAGGTGAAGAGGATATTTCTAAAGCAACTGCGCAACTTTTTGCGATGGGTGCTCAAGCGGTATTAGTAAAAGGTGGGCATGAAAATACGCCTGACTATATCCAAAACTCGTTGTACGTTCAGGGTGAATTAGTCTCTGAAACCCGTTGTCCACGACTGGATGGGGAATATCATGGTTCGGGCTGTTCATTGGCGAGTTTTATTGCAGGGCGTTTAGCCTTAGGTGATGAGCTCAAAACGGCTGTTCATCATGCCGAAACATGGCTATTTGGTGTGTTGAAAATCGCTGAATCACCAGTTGTCGGAGGACAGAAAATTCCAAAACGTTTTTAAAGTACTCGGTTATTTATTTAAACCCGATAGAATAAAACGCTGCATCATTTAAAGCCCTGAATATCAGGGCTTTTTCAAATTAAGAGTCGAGTTGAACGCGATATACTAAGGTTGGAATTTCCCATGCACCACCAGCAAATCCTTTGCACTGTGTGGTTTTTGCCATATAGGTTTGGATAAAACGCTGACCATTCCAAGACCACTCCCCCGTACTATGACAGTCACCAATGCCTCGCCCACGTTGATTGGAAAAAATTTGCCCTTCGCTAAAACCACTTCCAGAAAAGGTCACGGATTGTTTGATTTGCTTTAAGTTGCGATCCATCAACCAATAACCATTACCACTATTATATGCCCCACGCCAACATGGCACTTCGACCAAGGCATTTTTCCCATTGATTGGAAACACCACGACCCGATCATCCTCTAAAAAATTTGCATCAAAGAGTTGAGGACAATCTTCCACTGTCGTTTTCTTCTTTATCAATCCAAATAATTGTTTGGCGGTGGGCGCATTGACGGCATACCGTGTTTGTAAGCCTTTACTGTAATTTTGAATATTCACTTTCGGAATACTTTTCGGTTTGAGTACATTAACCGAACTGCTATTGGCTTTACGTAATAATGCTGAATTTGTCCCTATGCGCTTTTGAAAATCATCCATACGGAGCAAAACCGCACTAGCACCTTGTACGGACAATAACCATGTTTTGTTGTTGCCTTTCCACACAATCGGTTGATTGGCTTGTAAGGCTTGAATCAGTTTTTGAGTTTGAGCTGCACTTAACTGACCTTCCGCAGTTTTGGCATCAAGCTGCACAGTTCCCTGATTTTTACCTAAAATATAAAGTTGAAGTGGTTGATTTGCCGCATTGAAGGTTTCAGGATCGAGTTTTACTCGTGCGCTGACTTGCGCTTGAGCGCCCGCGGCACGTTGTAATAACACAGAAATAGCGGGCTGATTGCCCTCCGCTTGATAACCTGCAACGCGACAAGTCCCCGTATTATCACAAGCGATTTCCCAATCCTTATGTGAAAAATAGTTTCCTTGAATTTGAGCAAAGCTCATACTACAACCCAATGCAGCAACGTAGCCCAATAGAAGTTGCCAGATGACATTATTTTTGTTCATGTCTTTGGCTCAAAATAATTATATTAGAACCATCTTAAAATGCTTTTCACCGAAACTCCAGCCTAAAAAGATCTGCTGCATCATTTGAAATTATGAAGATGAATCATTCAGTTGCTGTATCTCCTCACATTTTTTTCGCTTCACATTTTCATCACTGAGCGTATTCATCAAATCTGCCGCCAGTCCTTTTAACAGACTCATATCATCATCGGTCATTTGATTCGGCTGCCGATCTAAAACACAAAAACTTCCCAACGCCACCCCATTACGGTCTCTAAGTGCAACGCCTGCATAAAAGCGAATGCGGTTATGCATCAATTCAGGTAAATGCGCAAAGCGTGGGTCACGTTGTAGGTCTTCAATAATCAAACGTTCATTTTGATACACCAAATGACTGCAGATCGAATCTTGCTTCGACTGACGTATCTGCATCGGTTGCTCGGTAGCCTCAGCCAAAGGGCTACCTGGGGTATAGACCCAGTCTTGCTTGACCCAAGAAATTTGTGCATATTTCACATCGAAGGCTTGTCTGGCTTCTTCAATATATTGTTCATAGATCGGTAAATTCCGCTCATCCAAAACATTCAGTTCTTCTAATGCTTTTAAGCGCTGCGCTTCAACGCTAGGATCAGGCTCATCCAACCAAGATTCACCATGCTTCAATTGAAAAGCTTCAATGGTTAATAACAAGTCATTCATATTATTGACCACTGCATCGACGGTGAAATTTTCTTTGATCGCATCTAATTGGGATATCTCATCACAGCTCCACAGTGCAAAAATCAGTTTTATATCTGGAAACTGTGCCTTAAAAACATGGCTTAAAAGGCGAATTTGAGCTTCTGGTGCTGTATGGAAAATCGAAATACATACGATCTGAATATCCTCTTGGATATCATCCATACTTTGATGCTGATTTTGAATCAATACGTCGCTAAATGCCTGAGCCTGAATACCACTTAAACTTAGCCCATGCGCCAACATAGCCGATACTTGAACATCAATTTCCCAACGTGCGCCGATACATAAAACCTCAGTTTTCTGATCCTCTTGTGCCACTGGATATGCCCGTTGAAAACTATGATTAAACAGCTTTAAGCCTTGATGTAAGCGTAGTCGATGCTCTGCACTAGCCTCGGTGTTGTGTCCGCTCGAAAAAATCCGTATGGCTGGAATCGCCACTTTGGCATAAAACGCATTGACCCGACGTGCCTTAATTTCATCCATGGCATCTTTCGGTAACTTTTCAGCAATAAAAGTCTGTGCAACATCCATGGCATCTTGCACATCATCAGCGACCAATCGCTGATAAAAGCGCTCATGCGGCGCCAATGCTGGAGTACTACCGATCAGGGTTTTAATTAAACCTAAGGATGGCACATAGCTCGAAAGCACCAATAAACACGCGGTTAAAGGCGTCGATAAAATTAAACCAATTGGCCCCCACACCGCCGTCCAAAACATGGCTGCGATGATAATGGCTAAAGTTGAAAGTCCAGTACTTTCCCCATACAACCAAGGCTCAATAATATTATTACTGACCAACTCTAAGAGCAGGATTAAGCCGACTGTCCACAGCACCATATTCCATGTGGGATCTACCGCAAAAGCCAATGCAATGGGGAAAATCGCGGAAATCATCGGGCCGACATAGGGAACGAAGCGCATCACAATCGCCACCATTCCCCACATAATTGCTGCCGGAACCCCAATAAACCATAGTCCCAAGGCCATCGGAATACCGTAGGTCACATTGACCATCAGCTGCATACGTAAATATTTACCTATACGATTGGCCGCTTCATCTAAGGCGTCTGTTCCGATATTTAAATTTCCGCCCAGCAGCTTAAGGAACCGATCATGCAAATCTTTCCGATTAACCAAAATCAGAATCACAAACAAAAAAACAATACCCGCAGTTGCCAAAGGATTGAGTACCCGCTCACTCCAAGTCATGACTGCTTCAGCCGTGGTTTGTTGTTGCCCCACCACTTTCACTTGCTGCACTTTAGGATTTTTCTCTTCAGGCACCACATCATCTATCGAGTTTTCAACGGTATCTATGGTGGTTTTTGCGCCATCCCAAACACTTGGGCCGCGTGCAAATTGACGAATAGAATCCATTTTCTTTTGAATTGTGCCCTGATATTGCGGTAATTCTTGGCTTAATTGCCCCAGTTGATAACCCAAATATGAGGCTGCGCCGGACAAAATCGCCAAAGCCAAACCGACCACAATAAATATAGATGGCATCTGTGGTAGTCCCCAACCACGGAGTTTCATCACCAAAGGATCAACTAAAAAAGCCAATAAAATTGCGAGTGCCAATGGAATAAAAATATCTTTGCCAAGATATAAGGCGGCAATCAGCAAACTACCGATGATAAATCCTGCCGTGATTCGAATCACTTTATGTAAATCTGCAGGGGGCATTTGCTTCGATGCGTTCAGATCTTGCAAGCCTTGCTTTTGACCTGATGGTGATGATTCAAAATCTTGCGCTAATTTATTATTTTTATGATCCATTTTCTTATCCTGAACGATGGTCATTATTTTTTAATTTAGGCTGAAGTTTTAGGGCTGCATACGCATTTCATGTAATGATTTGCAAAGAAAAAAACAGAGCGACATGGCTCTGTTTTCATACTGCGTTTCGAGAGGAATTAAAAGGTAATCACTTTACTTTGATGTGTCACAATATCCACGGGAACAGAAATATGTTGATGAACGATCTTCCATTGAGACTGCGTTTTTTTCATCCCAATGGTGTTACGACACCACGAGATCCCCGGCGTCGGTATCCCGCTCTGATCATCAATTTTGGAATAACAGTGCAGAAAGGCAATATCAGGATCTGCATGGATGACCAGTTCCCGCCTAAACACCTTTAAGCCTTCACGAAAATACTCCCGATAAAATTCCCACATTTTTTGATATGCCATTAAGCCACGCATTTCACAACTGGCATCAAAAAAGTACACATCTGCTGCGCAGGATTCAGCGATATTTTCAATTTTCAATTGGCAGATGACCTCATCCCAATTGGCTAAAAATTGCAGAATTTCGTCAGCGGCCTGTTGGTCACCGACTATTTTGATTTTATCTTGCATCTCTGGCACCTATTTCTTTTATTATTTATGAAGCATTGTTCTGGGAGGCGTTTGGAAGTTGAATTTCAACGATCTTCCAGCTCCAACCACGGCGTTGCATACTAAATACGGTATATTTTGCTTCGCTTAGGCCTTGGAGCGGCACATACAGATCAAATCGATTCCAAGCGCTATAGCTGGCTTTGGGTTCAAGTGGCTGGCTTTGTTTTAAAGCAACAGCTGTTGAAGTTGAATCATTTTTGGATAATGTTGATGTATGAGGTGGTTCTGCGACCTTATTTTCAGCATGCGTGAATAGTTCAATCCCTGGGCTAAGCATGCTGCTCGGATTGGTCAGTTTGGTTATTTCAGGTAGTTGGATCGACTCTTTTAATGCTTTACCTTGTAAAAGCAGCATAATACTGGTTGGATTGACCAGACTGTCGACTAGCGTTGCACTGAGGACTGTGCTGAGCTGCCCACCCCAAGACTGGGCGAATTCGGGTAAATGCTGTAGCCCAGTTTTCTGTTGAATGAGATCTTCGACTTGTGGTTTTAGACTCGATTTGACTGCCGCAAAATCGATATATTGAGCAATTTTTTCAGGTTGATTGTGCTCATAAGTTTGACGTATTTGATACAGCACCCAATACGGAGACGCAATCATCCAACCCATGACGATGATCAAGATCGTAATGAGCCCATAATACCAAATATGATTCTGCTTATTCATCGTTCACCACTCTAGCCAGTGAAGTTGTGGTACTTCCTTGTACCGCCAAATAAGCCTGATCTAGGTTGAGCGTCCAACCCAACAGCGCTTACTTGAGAACCATATTGCTTTTGATCTTGTGATTTTGACAAGCCTTCAGGTTTAGTTCATCCCGCTTTGACTGTCTCAATCAGGTTGTTTCAAGCTTAAGCAGTTAGATCTTTAATTTGGGTACTTGCACCATTGGTTTTAACCGATTCGATGCCTTTATCACGCGATTGCTCACTGGCATAAAATTGACTGGTCCCAATAATTTGATGATTTGCCGCTTTCAGATTGAAATATGGTTTGCCATTTTTGGCCGTCAGTCGTTCAAAACGGCTGTCATCTGCACTGTTCTTTTGTACAGACTCAATCCCATTTTGGGCTGATGCTTTCGCTTTATATAATTCACTCGTTAAAATGATTTCACCGTTCCCTGCTTTTAATACAAAACGAAACTGCTGATCATTAGAATGACTGATCTCGTACCATCCCGACATATGTTACCCCTTCATTTTCATTGTTTTATCTATTATTCGATCAGGATTTGTTGTTGGAAATTCAACCTGATCTACAGAATATAAATGAACTCGGTCACATTTTTCAATGTCTTTTTTGATCTGTGTAAAGGCTTAAAATTTAATCACTAAGAAAATGATTTTTAATAAATAATTCCAATAAAAAAGAATCCGACCGAAGTCGGATTTCATCATTCTTTCATCATGCTGAATTTGTGAATAGAGTTGCATTACTCAACGCATTGAATAAAGGCTTTAAGGACTGACGATCTGCTTTGAATACGTCGCTTTATTCATTTCTAATATTTCCACACAAAGTTGCACTTCTATTGCTGAAGCTGTGACATGTTGTTTCAACACGTCCAATAACAACAATGAAATTTGCTTTTGAACTTCAACCGTTCTACCCGTCAATAATGAAACTTTGGCATGCATATACGCATGTTGAGCGTGTTCATCCAAACCCACAACAAACTCTTCCTGAGCGACAGCGCGGCTCTTAATATCATTGATGGCACTTACATGACCCGATTCAAATAAGGCAGCGTTCAGCGCTTTAAGTAAAGGACGAGGCTCCAGCTCAAGGTTATTGGAATATTCCAAATGAATATGCGGCATAGTAAAGACATTTCAAACCTGTAATGCTTCTATTATGCAGGCTGAAAAGTAAAATCTATAGCGAATTAGTTATCTATTTCATGTTTAAGTAGACATCCTAAGCCAAGTGTGGCCTTCGCTTAGGATGATTGAAATTTGCTTTGGAGCGAACAAAAACGAAACTTAAACTTTTTTCACGTATTCAGATTTGAGCTTCATTGCCCCGATACCATCAATTTTACAATCAATGTCATGACCATCTGTTGCATCGACTAAAAGACGAATATTTTTAACTTTGGTGCCAACTTTCACCACTGAAGATGAACCTTTAATTTTAAGATCTTTCACCACAGTAACCGTGTCACCATCGTTCAATACATTGCCATTGGCATCTTTAATCACCACCTGCTCATCTGTAGCGCCTTCGCCTTCACGCCATTCATGTGAACATTCAGGACAAATCAGTAAATCGCCATCATTATAGGTATATTCAGAATTACATTGGGGACAATTGGGTAAAGACATAAAAGACCTCAAAAAAAGATGGATGCAAAAATCCATAAAATCTTAATATAACATTTTTATGTATTTCATGAACTTAAAAACCATAAATATCGTATGGTTTAATCACCTTGTGAAGGTCGTAAATTTCACAACGCTACAGCACTTGAAGGTTTAAATTTTAGATATCTAATGAGGTGTTTAATATTAACGCTTTTAAGATATGCGCATGATTTTTATCCGTATGTTTAGCCGCTGTGAGTAAGGTTAGTGGCTCCTCTTTTTCCCATGCCCGTAGTTGTTCCAACTCGGCTTGATGTGGCTGTATTTCTTGCAAATAGCGCTGTTTAAACTCGTCCCATCGAGAAGCCATTGCCTCATCTTGATGATACCAACGACGTAAATCTGTAGATGGCGTCAATGCCTTCGGCCACAAATCTAGCTCTGCGCTCACTTTACTGATACCACGCGGCCACAAGCGATCGACCAATATGCGTTTACCGTCATCTGGGCTTATCTCATCATAAATACGTTTAATATGTACGGTCATTAAGCCCTCCATCATCTATTTACAGTTTTTCGATCATTCTTCAAATTATTCATCGGGGATCGCTGGATTCACTAAAAAAGCCAGCAACTGTAAAGATTCCTGCCAACCCAAATAACAGGCATCAGGTGGAATAACGCTCGGCAACCCTGCCTGTACAATCGTCACTTCGGTTCCTACTGATAACCGCTTTAAACTCAACAGTGACCTCGATTTCACCAGCTAACTCTGGCATATCAAATTGGTCTGTATAACGCAGTATATGATTCGGCACGACTTCATGATAATCGCCATGAAAAGCGTGTGTGGTTCCTGTTGAAAAATTTTGAAACGACATGCGGTACGAGCCACCTACACGCACATCCGAATGTTCCACATGGGCCGTAAATCCATGCGGTGCCATCCATTTCACCAAAGCATCTGGCTCCACAAAGGCACGATAAACGCGCTCTACAGGCGCACTAAAAACACGATGTAATCGAACAGTATTGCTCATGATGATGTCCTTGTGTCATTGTTTTCACTGAATCATCCACATGCATTCACCCTCGCTTTATCGTCCATTTTTATCACACTGAAACGTTCTAAATGAGACAGCCTTGAGACGTGCGAGAAAGGTCATTGCTGTTCAATACTATAGCGAATCCTACAGATTGATCCCATCACTTTAACGCAATGCCGTGTTATGTTTTGTGAGCTGCTTTCATATTGATTTTGATTAAAAATATTGAAAAATCAAAATTTTACACAATTTTTATAAAATTTAAATAATAAAAAACCCAGTTAAATCACTGGGTTCTTATTGCTAACGATACAATAGTTAGACTTAGCTCAATTGTGCTTCATCTTCATCCAGATCATCATCTTCATAGATATAAGCCATACAACCCCAACCGTCATATTCGCCCGAATGTTGTTCCGCAATTTTAATAAACCACTGCTCTAAATCAACGATATCTTCATAATCAGGTTCCATATAAACATAGACCGTGATAATCCATTCCACGCGATCTGATTCTTCATCTTGGAACAATGAAATTTTTTGCTCTTCTTTCAATAAATACAATGCACACTGTTCAGCCTGCGCTTCGTTCGAAAAGGCAATTGAATATTCGATTTCGTGCGGCACAGATAAATCATCACCATCTTGCTGCATCTGCCACAGCACATTGCCATTATCATCATCTGGAAATTGTTTAAAATCACGAGTCATTGTACTTTCCCTTATCGTTTATGAATTTTATTCTGTTGACTTAGATTAACGGATAATTGTTGCAATTTGCATTAGCTAAATCTCTTTAATCAGAAATAGACCGCCGAAGTGATCTTTCTGATAACAATTCAAATTAAACCACAACATCCATGTGGGCCTGAGTTTCTTTGAGATGTAAAACCAAAGCTGCCATTTTCAATTCTTCTAAGCGTAATTGTAGATAACTGTCGAGTACCCGTGCCTGACTAAAATGTACACCATGCGCATTGAGCAAGGTGAAATCATCCGCCAAAGCCTGCAATAGCTCACCTAAGTTTTTGGTATTTAATTGGGCTAAATACAAATCAGCACGACTATTAAACACCAATGTAAATAATTGCATCGCAGCCAAACGACGTTCTTCATCAACATAATTACAGTTTGCAGTCGATTGCTGCTCCATTGCATCAATCATTTTGCAACGTACCGCAGTCAAATTTTGCTTTGCCGCAGATTCATTCATACCATCCATCAGCTGATCTAAAATACTCTGTAAAGGCAAAAAGAACGCTGACTGATAGCCCCGTATTTTGTTGTCCAAAGCACGGTTGATGTTTTCCAAATGCTGCTGATCCAGCGCTTGGCTATATAAACCCTTTAACTCGGCACGGGCTTGTTCCTGCGTTTGTAATTTGGCTTTTTCTTGATATTTGCTCAAATACTGACGCACTTGTTCGATCTGTGCGCGAATATCATTCAACATGATATCTGCATTGGCCTTGGTGACTTCTAACAAGCCATCTGCCTGTAAAGTTCGATACTCAACATATTGTTCAATATCCACAATATGTTGATATTTCGCTACTTTATCGACTTGGATTTTTAAGCCACTGTTTTGAATGCGTAATTGACTGATTTCATAATTCAGTTCATCTTGTTGCGACTCTGTTTCAGCCAGTTTTAACCGTGCACGATCGAAGTTTTCCTGCAGTGAACGTAGGGTTTTATCATTTTTCAATTTGCGGTTATAAACAAAAAGGAGAGCCACAATTAATAGGATGATAAGGACGATTAAAGCAATATTGATCATTTGCCAATCCTCAAAATAAGCTTCAATAATTTAAGTTTATTCCCCAAAACAAACCTAAGTTACAAAAGTTAAAATCAATAATTCATTTCATATTAGCAGAATAAATGCAAAAAAATGTATTTATCTGACCAAATACACACTTGCACACAATTTAACTAAAATACTGTTTTAAATAAATTTAATAAAATATTTTTCATATTAAAAAATAATCAATCAATATTCATTAGAAAATATAATAAAACTTTAGAAATGGTATTTATTTACTAAAAGATACAAATAAATTTAATATCAATCTTTCTAAATTTTTCACACACTTTATAGAGATATTTAAATTATTTATATATCCCCAGAATTGGGGATATGGCGTATATCATGTTTCATTTTTAAGCAGAAAAACTAATTTAAAGCTGTAGATATTCTGCGCTTTTTACATACCCTAAAAGTTTCAATGCAACACAGCAGGTTTTATGAACAATGAGCATTCACATGAATATGCTTTAAAATTCTGCCGCGCAATGAATATGAACAGCTTGTTGGGTTAAGGGCTGGGTAAATGCCAGATCGCAAGCATGTAAAGCCATCCGTCCGAGTGAGCTCTGTTTGGCATTCGGGTGATACAGTTGATCCCCAGTAATTGGGTGCCCAATATGCATCATGTGTACACGTAGCTGATGAGAACGCCCAGTCACTGGTGTTAATAATACTCGGCTAATATCCTTGCTTGCGTCATAGCTGATGGCTTGATACAAGGTTTTTGAAGGTTTGCCCAATTCAAAATGCACCATCTGTCGTGGGCGATTTTCCCAGTCCGTAATGAGGGGCACTTCAACACTGCCCTCACCTTCGAGTTTGCCTTGAACCAAAGCCACATATTGCTTTTGAACCGTCCTCGCTTGGAACATTTTACTCACCGCCACTTCTGCATCGCGGTGTTTCGCAAACATCAAAATGCCTGATGTTGCCATGTCTAAACGATGGGTAATTTTTGCAGCAGGATACTGCTCCAAAACACGAAGATAGGCACTGTCATGATGCTCAGGCAAACGTCCCGGAACCGACAACAATTCCGCTGGTTTTTCGATGACAACCAAGTCTGCATCTTCATACAAAATACGTAGAGGACCTTGAGGCGGCGCATAGACAAAGTTGGGATCTAAAGGCATGGACAGACTGTGTACTGGGAGAATGTCGGCAAAATAACAACTGACTAATTCGCTGTCAATCGACTTTGACCGATCAGGTTCTACCCTAACGATTATTGGTCCCCAATTTACCAAAGGCTGGCGCTAATGAATGAGATAAATCATCCTCCAGTAATTGTAAGATGCTTGAACTCGTGGTTGATGGATACTGATGTAGTGTGATGCGATATTCGCCCTGAAACCACTGCGACAAATGCAAGGCATAGGTTTGTTTAGGCCCAAGACCTAAATGTTGTTTTAAACGGCTCTTTATCCCTGTCCGTGATGATCCAACATACAGAATGTGATTGGGTTGATTTAACTTGGCACAGGCATGGGTTTTCAATGCCTTAAATGCGGCATAGTCTTGATATGTCTGCTGTATATCGCCACCGACTAGCTCTATCACGTAAATATAAAGTGCATGTTGAGCAAGATCATCAAAGCTTGAAAACTCAAATATACGCTCAGCTTTAGTCTGCTGTGCCTGCAGACAATCCTGTATCAATTGATCCAGATAACCCATAACAAAATTATTTAAAATTTAGATAGTTAAGCATAACAACTTTGTGGCAAAGGACAATCTAAAGGTTTGCTTAATTTTGCTATCTTCTGCGTGATATTTATTACATCAGCAATGATCAAAGTTTGTTGGGAATACATGCGAAGTCTGGAATTTTGAAAAAGATGGAAGGATTTATTATTCGATTGAATTCTTAAAAAAATTTTTAGGGTGTAAGAGAAAACAGTGTTGTTTACTTCAACTATCATCACTTTGTAAGTCATGATCTTATAGCCTATAAACTTCTGGTTTATAGCGTCCTAAGCTGAATCGAGACCTTTTGGGTGAGTACTGTACGCGTGTTTTGCACCACTGACAGCATGCTACTCTTTTCAATCTCTGTAACACCCTTGAGATATATAGTAGTGGTATCGATGAGGGATTGTTTCCCTGAAAATTACTGTTTTCAGCTTATTTTAAAAATATTTTTCACATTTAAAGATATATTGAAAATATTTTCTCCATGTATCATTTTTTAGCCTTTTTTCCATCTCATAAATGACTTTTTCCGAGAATTTCCGCCAAGACTTAGTACTCAAATAACAATTATTTATGCTGTTCAAAGCACACTATTGCTTCTTTTTACTCATTTCGGACAGTAAATCCAACTGAATTTCCTGAATCTTGGCAAGACGATCCCATTGATGCATCAACAAATGATCTATCTTTTCATGTAAATGGCGAATTTCTAATTCAGCTTTTAAATTCACTTGATAATCATTTTCCGAACGCATGCGGTCTTTAGCTTCTTGACGGTTTTGGCTCATCATAATAATGGGCGCTTGTATGGCAGCGAGGCAAGACAACATCAAATTCAGCAAAATAAAAGGATAAGGATCAGCAGGATGCTTCACCATTACCACCGTATTGACTAAAATCCACACTGCTAAAAACAATGTAAAACAAATAAGAAACGCCCAACTGCCGCCGAATGTTGCAATTTTATCCGCAAGCCTTTCGCCAAAACTCCACTGCTGATCCAGCTTTTCTTCAACATTTTTGCTAATCAGATCATGCTGCTGCATGCTGTTCAGCACCTCATATTCTAAATTGGAGACTTCGCCTTGTTCGGAGTTCAGAATTGACTGCACATACTGCATACGGTATTTGGTCAAATCAGTTTGGCATATATAGTCCTGAGCACCAGATTCAGGAAAATCCTGAGCAATTTCTTCTGTAATGACTTTACGCACGGTTCCCATTGGAATCATATTTTTCAGTGGGAAACTTTTTTTGCACACCAAACAAGTACGGCATTCTACTTTCCCGTTCATTCTTGCCTTGCCTAATTGAATTTTATGTTCTTTTGAGCATACTGTTTTGCCTAAATTTAATGCAAGCAGCTTGTGCTTTTACACCAATATTTTTTATGATTTAAGCTTATTTTAGATAGTGCAGTGCAATGTAGGGTGCTAAATTCAAAAGTAGAATACCAATTTTATAGACAGCCATTCCACCATAATGAATAGCGTCAAACTGCTGATCGCTCAGCTTAAACCACTGCCCATGCAGGCGTTTCATCCAATCTTTAGCAAAGACAAATACCACAAACCAAATGATTAAAATCAGATAGTTAATCACTAAGCTATACAGCAAGAAATCGCTTAAATGACTCAAGTTCATGACAAATCTCCTAAGCGTATTTTTTCCTTAGTTTATGCCCCTTTCGAACAGTTGAATATTGCTTTTAAATTTCCACTTAGATTTGGACTATTTTTAAGAGAGATGCCTGACGATCTTTGAGCTTGTGCTGATTTAACTGGTGTTGTTTGTTTTGTGCAGATTAAAGGAGTAATGATTCATTATTCTTTTTTATTTTGGCTTAAATTTTTGGGGTGGTATAAGAGAAAACAATGTTGTTTACTTCAACTATCATCACTTTGTAAGTCATGATCTTATAGCCTATAAACTTCTGGTTTATAGCGTCCTAAGCTGAATCGAGACCTTTTGGGTGAGTACTGTACGCGTGTTTTGCACCACTGTCAGCATGCTACTCTTTTCAATCTCTATCACACCCTTGAGATATACTTTAACCAAAGGGCATCGGGATTAATTTCCTAAGTTTTTCTAATTTTCTGCAAATTCAGCAAATTTTTTCAGCCATTTTAGGTTTAGCAGGATATTTTATCTTTTCAGCTCATTTCAGCGTTTTTTATCTGCAGATTTACCCAATTATAAGAAATTTTTCTTTCACAACAGACCAAATGTCCGAACACAGCGTCAAATTCTAAAAATGTATCGCCACTGAGCATTCATCCCCTTTGCTTCATCCATCTAGGTTGAACACGACTCACAAAACACCGCTCAGTGAGTAACTAATGATCTAGATCTATCTTTGTTCTACTTATTGAACTGAGGTTACGCAGTAACATCAGAAGCGCAATTTGCTTCAAATAAATGAACGATACGCGGTAACGTCATCCGCAAGTGTTTGAGACAGGGCTATTTTTAATCAAAAATGTTTTTGCGATACTGTGAATAATTTGACGGTAATGAACGAGTTTTGCGGTGAGGAGCATTGCTCCGCAAGATGGTTTCCTTGCGAAGCTTCGCTTCTCATTTTGCCGAATGAGAAACAACGTTTCGTAAGAGTACCTCCAGCCGAAGGCTAATCCTTTTATTCAATCCCTAGATATAAGACACCGTCGAATAGAATTAAAAATCATTTTAAAAATGCAAAACTACTTTTAAGTGTGTAACATCAGTTATTTAATGGATGATCTATTCAATGCATTATTGGTCAATGAGCTAAATAGCTTTGTACCCACTGTGCGCTAAACCACCAACCACTACATGCCGCCATACCACAGAGTAAATTGGCCAAAATTTTATTCATTCGACTGAGGTCTGATGCATATATTTTGAGATTGATCAAATAAGCAATCACGGCATATACCAGTCCAATCGCACCACCAATGATGATCAAGATCAAAGGCCATGCTGCATAGGCATGTGCCACTGCTGGATATTTTGTAGAACGGATGGTTTCTGTGGTCATGCTGTATATCCTATTAATAACGCGATTACCTGTTTTAGTTAGCAATTTCTGCGCCATTATTCTTGGATATACAGCTTTATTTCAAGGTTAATGCATGTTGCATTTCTAGCTTTGACTACAGCATTTATCGCAACCGACAACTTTTTCTGTTGGCCAGCTCATTCGTGCACGCTTATAAGCGAGTTCGAAATTGGCAAAATAACCAATCAATATTTGCTGGTCAAATTGCGGCATGTCTACGCATCCTTGCGAACCATTGTGAATTAAATGCGAGCCATTCGTTAAGGCATTTTCATCGACTATAAATTTAATCATCTATCATTCCCCTCATTATTTTTTATAAAATTCAAAGATTAATAAATCCATATAAAAATTATGTGATTTATAATCACATACTAAAATTATGCCTTTATTGTTTAAAAATCAACCAAATTTTAAAGATTTTTTTAGCCGTCTCTTGGATGACTTAAACGCAGAATGATCTGCTCTTTTAGGACGGATAGGTGAAATTGCTCGATAGTATTTTTTGCGCTTAAGCCAAGTGCTTTGAATGTTGAGTAAAGGTATTTTTCACTCGAGCTGACATCAACAAATATGGCGTCCAAATCAGACAACCCATAGTACTCGTCGCTAACTGTATGATGCTTTCTGTATCAGTAGCACTTCTTATAATTTTTTATAATCTTTATCAAACGCTGCCAAAAACTCAGTTTCGGATTTTTATTTCTATATTTATTAAGCAAACACGCAGATCACTCACTCTAAAAGATGGATTCATTTTAGAGTGAAATGTTGACTGGTTTATAAAGGGGTATCGACCTGTACAGTTCGTTTTTGGCGTATGCGGCGAACTAACCAGATCACGATTGCAATCACTAAGATCACCACGAAAAATGGAACTAAAAAGGCCAATACTGACAAGACAGCCGCGCCAATCCATTCCCCTGTAGATAAGATTGGATTTGCAACGCCACCTGTGGTTGCGGTAGATACGCCACGCGCTGCGACGGTACTCATTTGCACTGCTGTTGCTGTACCACCACCCACGATAATTGCTGCCGCCCAACTGGCAAACTGTGACATTTCACCTGAGCTGACTGCCATTGTGGCAATCGTCCCTGCGATCATTGCTGCGGGTGTTGAAATGGTGTCGAGCGCATTATCTACCCAAGGAATATAGTACGCGGCAATTTCACAGACAGTCGCAATTGCCAAGCCAATACAAACCGCAGGCATAGACAACCATTCGAATCCTTTCATTGGTTCGAATAGTCCTAAAATGGAGGCAACACTCATCACCAATAAAGGTACAAAGACACGGAAACCACAGGCAGCACTTAAGCCAATACCGATACACAGTCCTAATATTGTTTCCATGGGCTTCTCCGAACGGTTAAACGTACAATTTGTTTTTATAGATGCAGTGTTATACGTTAGCAAAAAGCCCTATCGAGTGATAGGGCTTTTCTTTCTAAACAGCGGATAACTGTTAGTGTTTTGCAGCTTAGGCATTCTTATTGTTAAATTGATTGCCTTGGCATTTGGTACACGGTGGTAAACGATCAGTACCAATTTCTAAGTAGACGCGGTGTCCGCATTGAACACAAAAATAGAAGCCTGTTCCGGGTTTTTGACCAGCAGTAACCATTTTTGTTCTCCATGTGTTTTTAGAAATGGTAGATTCAGTATAACCCTCTTGTGATGAATGTCTATTGGTCATTTCGACAATTGATAATGGCATTTAGGCAAAGTATAATTTCGAATGGAAATTTTGGTGTTTTTTGATTTCCAACCTCCATAAAATTAAATAAATACTATAATTCAAAATCTTATTCATAATTAATCACATCTAGATTCTTATCTTCATCTATTTTGATGCCTCGCTCCATCAATTTTTTATATGCTGCATGATGAACGACATCGCGCTTACTAACTTTAGCTTCTAATAATCTGACTAATGTCGCGTCACTGACATTTGAATGATTTACAACTTCTATTATGCGAACTACCCAAAGTTTGTCGTTTGCAAAGCTGTCGAAGATTTCTGAATCTGCATCAGGCTTCATGGCAGTAGTGACTCTAATCGCTTGATTGGGGCTGTTAGAAATAGTTCAAATTAAGCGTTTTTTACCGCACCATTTGCAGCGATATAGCGTTTTTCCTCTTCGACTTTTTATTCGGGAGATTTTTGGCTATGGTGAAAACTCTATTTATTTCTGTTCATTTTTCTCGATTTTCTTTGGATTTTAGACCTAGGCTTTCTATTAGGCTTTTCTTTCGAAATTTTATCCTGATTTTTACCAAAAAGATCCTCTCGTCGAATACGATGTAATGATAATGGTACTTTCTTCAATTCATATTTGTCATCAGCTAATGTTGTAAAATAAATTTCATCAAAAATATCTGCTTCCTCCATTGATAGAGGAATATAATCTGCTTTAGCTGAAATAAACCCCTTTAATCCTCCTTGATACTTTAAGTAAGCACCAACATATTCCAACTCATCCATACTTACTACTTTATTATGTAACTGATTCCTTTGAGATAAAAACTCATAAAACTCAGAATAATTTAATTCTAAATGATCCCATGCCTGAACAATACTATCGAGATTTGCAATATCAATAACCCAAGGATAAGATTCATCCTCTTGCTTATCTAATAAATAGTCCAGATTGCAGCCAAGAGCTCCAAAATCATCTCTTGTCACACAAATAGTATGAATATCTTTAATTTCATCTAAAGGAATTTCTACTAAAAGTTTCCCTTTTTTTGTATATAAAGTTAGTTTTTCATCTTCTAAGACTCGATTTTTTAAACTATTAGCCTGATCAAATGCTTTCTGTAAACCTGCATTACTTTTAAAATGATCTCTAATTTTGATAAAAGCTTTTTCAGCATCACGCATAGGCTCTTTTGGCGGAGATGCTTTTGCCTCTACAATTAACAGCACACCATTATCATAAATGACTAAGTCATGCTCATTTGTAGAATTTGCATTCTGAAAGGCACTTTCATAAAACTCAGCATTACTACTACATATTCTTTTAAATAATTCGGTAGTCTTTGACTCAAGCTTTTTGTCTCGATTTTGAATATTTTTTTGAGCACTTTTTACTTCTTTGTATAAAAAGTTTTCTAAAAAATTAATGATGGCGATGAAGAATGAATTATTAGCGACATAATAAATTCTATCTTTATCAATAAATAGAGATTTAAACTGTATCGGATTTTTATCAGTAAGATAAATTATTTCTTTTGCATCACCTCTTTTTAATGAAAACACATTCAAGATATTATTTAATTTTTCACTTTCGAATTTGTCTGACATTTTAGAAATAGGAATAGAAAAAACTTTTAAAGAATTATCCAAAAAATTCTTCATTCTTTCCTGTAGTTCACTATCATCTTTTAATTTTTGCATCTCCAAAGGAAAATTTGCAATATTCTCATCACATTTCTCTAAAAAACGTTGGCGATATAAATCTAATAAGTGAATTTCTTTTTTTCCCTCATCAAAATTACTCTGTATCTCATCTTCTAAAAAAGCGGAAAAACTTAGTAAATCCTCAACTGAAAACTTATAATTTTCTTCTCTGTACACGACAAAAATAGATAACTCATTGAAATAATGTCACAATAATTGTTTTCTAACGACGAATACTATGACACATCTCAATGAGTTATATCTTATCTTAAACAAATCTCTAAAATGGAACAA